>SVLG01000065.1 GCA_015068055.1 Oscillospiraceae bacterium
CCTTGACCTTGGTGCCGGCAAACTTACCGGCGATGACCTTCTGGCCGGCGGTAACTTCCATCTTCACCTCGTTGCCATCCACAACGCCGCCGGGGCCCACGACCACGACTTCATAGATCTCAGGCTTCTCCTGAGCCGCGCTGGTAAGGATGATGCCGCCCTTGGTCTTCTCCTCGGCCTCGACCTGCTTGAGGACCACGCGATCTGCCAACGGTTTGAGTTTCATACTGGTATTGCCTCCTATGTCAGTTTTATAACTTTTCTTTTTACTTTTTGGCACTCGAAAGCTCCGAGTGCTAACGTGAGTATAAAATAGCACATCCTGCCATGGAATGCAAGAGGTATTTTCGCTTTTTACAATTTGTTAAAAAGGGACACGCCCGCAGGTGTGCCCCTTTACTCAATAATACATATACAATCCACAGGGAATCATACCGTTGTACAATCTCCTCACCTTGGAGGCCTTTTTGCCGAAGCTGCCCTCGAAATTGGGGTGGGAGCAGATCACATAGGTCTTCCAGCCCTTTGTAAGAGCCAGCGCCCGGCCAAAGTCTTTATAAAGGATGGCCGCCTCCTTCTGTTCCATCATGCGCTCGCCGTAAGGGGGGTTGGTGCAGAGTGTGCCGTTCTCTGTAACCCGGTTGAAGCGCCGGGCATCCGCCACGCTGAATTCAATGAGTCCATCCACCCCGGCGCGTTTGGCGTTCTCTTTGGCCATCTCCACGGCCTTGGGGTCAATGTCGGAGGCAAAAATATGATAGTCACCCTTAAACTCCCGACTGAGCGCCTCTTCTCTGGCCTGCCGCCAGACTTCACCCTCCAGCCAGCCCCACTTCTCCGCGGCAAAGCTCCGCTGTATGCCGGGGGCGCGGCCCCTGGCAGCCAGCGCCGCCTCAATGGCAATGGTGCCGCTGCCGCAGAAGGGATCGCAGAAGTCCCCCTTGCCCCGGTAGCGGGCAATGTCCACCATGGCAGCCGCCAGCGTCTCGCGCAGGGGGGCCGCCACCTGTGCCGGGCGGTAACCCCGCTTGTAAAGACCCACGCCGCTGCTGTCCAGATACAAAACGGCGCTGTCCTTCATAATGGCAAACTGGATCTGGTATGTCTCCCCGGTTTCCGGGAAGCGCTCCAGATGGTAGCGGCTCTTCAGCCGCTCCACCACCGCTTTTTTCACGATCTTCTGACAGTCGGGTACGGAATGCAGTGCACTCTCCAGCGCCCAGCCCTTCACCGGAAAGGCAGCGTTTTTGTGGATATAGTCCTCCCAGGGCAGGGCCTTCACGCCCTCAAACAGCTGGTCAAAGGTTTTGGCCGGGAAGCGGCCCATGACCAGCAGCACCCGCTCACCGAAACGGCTGCGGATGTTCACCCGGGCGATGTCCGCCTCGGTGCCGCTGAAATAAACGCGGCCGTTTTCCGGGGCCACATCCTCCAGCCCCATATGCCGCAGTTCGTTGCCCACCAGCCCTTCCAGACCGAAAAGACAGGGCACGCACAGCATCATTTTCATATAGTATTCTCCGTTTTCTCTTATTTCTTCCTTATCTTATCCTGTCTCAGACGGAAAAGCAAGGGGTCACATTCAGTTCACAAAGAGTTGGCTGAAGGTTCATAATTCGGGCATAAAATACATTTAATTTTTCATATAAACGGAGATATGCCTATGAGCCATTTCAACCCCGGACACTATCTGCTGGGCTGCCGGCTGGATAACTGGCTGCGGCTTTTGTACCAAAACCGCTTCCGCATCGACGACGATAAGCTCCTGCAGGCACTGGCCATCACCCTCACCTCGCTGCTGCTCTCCCCCTTCGCCCTTCTGGAGCACGCCCTTTACGCCCCCCGGGTACGCCGGACAAAGCTGGAGAAAGACCCCATCTTCATTCTGGGCTTCTGGCGCAGCGGCACCACCTATCTGCAGAATATGCTCAGCCGTGACCGGCAGTTTGCCTGGGCCGACCCCATAAGCATCAACCTTTTCCCCGTAAGCCGGCTTCTCGGCGGCATCCTGAGTCCCATACTGGGCCGTTCTCTGAGAAATGCCCGGCCTATGGACAATCTGGAATATCGGCTGGATCTCCCCATGGAGGAAACTTTTGCCATGATGACCGTCAGCGAGCACGATCTCCTGCATCTTCTGGCCTTTCCGGCAAACTACCGGCACTATGTGGACTTCACCTTTCTCTCCGACCTTCCCGAAAAGGACAGAAAGCGTTGGCTGCGGCAGTATGACTTCCTTTTAAAGAAGCTGACGCTGAGCAAGGGCGGCCGGCAGCTCATCCTCAAAAGCCCGGACAACACCGCCCGGATCCGGGAGCTGAGAGCGCAGTATCCGGAGGCCCGCTTCATCAACATCCACCGTGACCCCTACGCCACCCTTCGCTCCGCCATCCACATGCTGAAAAAGCAGCTGGATCTCATGGAGCTCACCGAGCGGCCCGAGGATTTTGAAGTGCTGATGGAGGATATCTTCACCGACATTTTCGCCCGGATGTACCGGGAAATGTTTGAGCTGCAAAAGGAAATCCCCGCCAACCGCTGGGTGGATCTGCCCTATGCCGACTTTGTGGCCGCCCCGGTGGAGCGGCTGCGGGAAATTTACGACCGGCTGGAAATCGGCAGCTTTGCCGCGGCGCGGCCTTACTTTGAGGCCCACGCCCAAAGCCAGCGGGACTATGTCCGCAACAAGCTGGACATGTCCCCCCGCTTCCGCAAAAAAATCAACGACAAGCTGAGCTTTTACTTTGAGCATTACGGATACAGCATGGAGGAAGTATAAACATGGACCATCTTGATAAGCTGGAAGCCAAAAGTGTACACATTCTGCGGGAAGCCTATGCCGCCTTCGGAAATCTCTGTATGCTCTGGAGCATCGGCAAGGACTCCACCGTGCTTTTATGGCTGGCACGCAAGGCCTTTTACGGCCATGTTCCTTTTCCGCTGGTGCACATCGACACCCATCACAAAATTCCCGAGATGATCGAATACCGGGACAGGCTCGCCATGGAATACGGGCTCTACATGATCTACGGCGAAAACCGCCAGGCACTGGAGAGCCGCTGTACCTTCCCCGACGGAAAGTGCAGCCGGGTGGAGTGCTGCCGCCTTCTCAAGACCGAGGCGCTGACCCACACCCTTGACGGCACATGGCCCCGTTACCGGCTCAATCTGCAGACCGGCAAATACGAGCCTGACTCCAATCAGGAGGCCTACACCGGCGTCATCGTGGGCGCCCGGGCCGACGAGGAGGGATCCCGGAGCAAGGAGCGCTACTTCTCTCCCCGGGACCGGCACAACGACTGGGATCTGGATGACCAGCCCCCGGAGTTCTGGAACCAGTTCAAAACCGACTTTGCCCCCGGCACCCATGTGCGCATCCACCCCCTTCTGGACTGGACGGAACTGAACGTATGGGAATACATCCAGCGGGAGAACATCCCCACCGTCTCCCTCTACTATAACCACGGAGACGGCCTCCGCTACCGTTCCCTTGGCTGTGCTCCCTGCACCGGCCCCATTCATTCCGAGAGCCGCAACGTAGAGGAAATCATCGCCGAGCTGAAGACCGGCGCGCTCTCCCACATTGCCGAGCGAAGCGGCCGGGCGCAGGATGCCGAGGACGGCGGCGGGCTGGAGACCCTCAGAAGAGGAGGATACATGTAATGCGTGAAGAGCTTTTGAACATTGTCACCGTGGGCCATGTGGACCACGGCAAGTCCACGGTCATCGGCAGACTTCTGGCCGATGCCGGAGCCCTCCCCCACGGCAAGCTGGAGGCCATCCGGGCAAACTGTCAGCGAAACTCCAAACCCTTTGAATACGCCTTCCTGCTGGATGCGCTGCACAACGAGCAGGATCAGGGCATCACCATCGACACTGCCCGCTGCTTCTTCAAATCCGATAAGCGCCGCTACATCCTCATCGACGCCCCCGGACACATAGAATTTCTCAAAAACATGGTCACCGGCGCTTCCCGTGCCGAGGCCGCCCTCATGGTCATCGATGCCAGCCGGGGCGTGGAGGAAAATACCCGCCGCCACGGCTACTTCCTCTCCATGCTGGGCATCCGGCAGGTGGCGGTACTCATCAACAAGATGGATCTGGTGGATTACCGGGAGGAGGTCTATCGAGAGATCGTGGCGGAGTTTTCCGCCTTCCTGCAACAGATCGACATCCGCCCCGCCGCCTTCATTCCCGTAAGCGGCATGGAGGGCGATAACATCGCCCTGCCCTCCACCCGCATGTCCTGGTACGCCGGACCCACGGTACTGGCGCAGATGGACGCCTTCGAGCCCGTCCCCGGCGCCGAAGATCAGCCCCTGCGTCTGCCGGTGCAGGGCGTCTACAAGTTCACCCAGCGCGGTGACACCCGGCGCATTGTGGCGGGTACCGTGGAGGCAGGCCGCCTCCGGGCCGGGGACGAGGTGGTTTTCTATCCCTCCGGCAAGCGTACAAAGGCCCGGACGCTGGAGGTTTTCTCCGCGCCCACCCCGGAGCGCTTCGCCGCCGGGGAGGCCGCCGGCTTTACCATGACCGAGGAAATTTTTGCCCGCCGGGGTGAGCTCTGCTGCCGGGCCGACGAGGAAGCGCCCCATGTGGGCATGCGGCTGCGGGCCAATCTCTTCTGGCTGGGCAGGACGCCCTTCTCCCCTTCCCGCCGTTACTTCCTCAAGTGCGGCACGGCCAGAGTGGAGATGCGTCCGGAGGAGATCCGCCGGGTGGTAAACGCCTCCAACCTCGACTGCACAGCGCGCGGCTCAGTGGAAAAGAACGAGGTTGCCGAGTGCATACTCCGTCTGGAGCGGCCCATGGCCTTCGATGTGGCCGGGGGCTGCAGTGCTACCAGCCGCTTTGTGGTGGTGGACGACTATGAAATCGCCGGCGGCGGCATCATCACCGAGGCTCTGGCGGATCCCGACTACGACGGGCGCAATATCCGCCCCAGCGCCGGTGCCCTCAGCCGTGCGGAACGGGAGAGCATCACCGGGCGCAAGGGTCTTGTGGTCTGGCTGACGGGGCTCTCCGGCAGCGGCAAGAGCACCATTGCCAACGAAGCCGAGCGGCGGCTCCTGCAGGAGGGACTCGCCGTCTATCAGCTGGACGGGGACAAGCTCCGCCGGGGTCTCTGCAAGGATCTCGGCTTCTCGGATACCGAGCGCGCGGAAAACATCCGCCGGGTGGCAGAAACCGCCGCCCTCTTCTCGGATGCAGGTCTCGTGGTCCTCACTACGCTCATCTCTCCCTTTGCCGCCGCCCGGCAGGAAGCCCGGGAACTCTGCGGCGAGTTTATGGAGGTCTATGTCAGGGCCGATATAGCCGCGTGCAGGAAGCGGGATCCCAAGGGGCTCTATAAAAAGGCCCTCTCCGGGGAGATCCGTGATTTTACCGGCATCTCCTCCCCCTACGAAGCGCCGGAGTCTCCCGAACTCATTCTGGATACGGAAGCGATGAGCGAGGAGGAGTGTGTCACCGCCCTTTGCGAAGCGGTTCTGGAACGGCTGGGGAAGGACGGCCGGCTATGAACTGGGAACGCTTTATCCTCTTCCTCGTGATCGGCTTCTTTGCCCAGCTCATTGACGGTACTCTGGGCATGGCCTACGGCATCAGCTGCCGCACCTTTTTGAAAACCATTGCCGGACTCCCGGCGGCTCTGGCCAGCGCCGCCGTACACTGTGCCGAGATGTTCACCACGCTGGTCTCCGGCATCTCTCACCTGTCGCTGAAGAATGTCTCCATGGATCTTCTCTGGCGGCTGATGCTGCCGGGGGTGGTCGGGGGTGTGCTGGGCGCATGGTTTCTCACCCGCGTGGGGGATGTGCTGGAGCCTTTCATCGATGTCTATCTCATCGTCATGGGCTTTGTCATTCTGTGCCGGGCCTCCCGCAAGGAGCGGGAGCGCCCCCGCCGGATCAGCCCCTACGTCTTCCCGCTGGGCTTTGTGGGCGGCTTTCTGGACGCCACGGGCGGCGGCGGCTGGGGGCCGGTGGTCACCAGCACCATGCTGGCCCGGGGTCACGACGTAAAAAAGACCATCGGCACCGTGAATACCGCGGAATTTGTGGTCACTGTGGCTCAAACCACTACCTTTTTCGCCCTGCTCAGTGACTTTACCAGCCACTGGCAGGTAATTCTTGCCCTCATCATCGGCGGCATGGCAGCGGCCCCCCTTGCCGCGTGGATCTGCAAACACTGCCCGGTCCGCCCCCTGCTCGGCATCGTTGGCAGCGTAATCATCGCGCTGAACCTGTATAACTTTATCGCCCGCCTTGCTTGACATACCCGCCCGGATACGGTATAATTCATCCAGTTTTTTATACATTTCAAAGAGCAGGAGAAAAGAGAAATGAGAGCTGACGGCATCCGGATCAAAGCAGCCGATCCCATGTACCATCTGATCCCCTACTTCCTCACCAAACGCTACGACTCCATGAATATGGTCACGCTGGACATCCCCGAAGCCCCGCTGCGCGCTTACATGAACGAAAAGCGCAAGGAAGGAAAGCGCATGAGTCACATGGCGCTGCTGATCTGCGCTTATCTCCGGGCCATGGAGGAGTATCCCGCAGCAAACCGCTTCATCTCCGGCACGAAGAAGGCCTACCAGCATAACGACATCACGGTTTCCATGGTGGTGCTCCGCCCCGGCGGCGACGGCGACACCATGAGCAAGATCTACCTGGAACCCGGTGACACCATCTTCGAGGTGCAGGAGAAGATCGAAAGCTATGTGGACACCAACCGGCAGGCCGCCAACCAGAACAGCCTCGATAAGATCATGAGCATCCTTGCCCGTATGGGCTGGCTTATGAGCTTTGCCACGGCCATTCTTCGCTTCATGGATAAGTACGGCCTTCTCCCCAAGGCTATTATCAAGGCCAGTCCCTTCCATGCCAGCCTGCTGGTCTCGAACCTTGCCAGCATCCGCTGCAACCACATTTACCACCATGTCTATGAGTTCGGCACCACCAGCATCGCCATTACCATGGGTAATCTCCGGGAGGTACCCAAGCGCACCAAAGACGGCGGCATCGACCTTGTCCGCTGCATCCCGCTGGGCGTCGTCATGGATGAGCGTATCGCCAGCGGCCATTATCTCAATCAGGCCTTTGCCTGCATGAAACGCTATCTCGCCAACCCCGCTCTCATGGAGGAGAAGATCACGCCCAGGTTTGACCCCACCAAACCCAACATGTAAACAGATAAAGAAGTCCCCGCGGTTTTAAAACCGCGGGGACTTCTGCATGTAAAAGAACCTCGCCCCCGGCGAGGTTCTTTTACGGGCGCTCAGCCGCCCTTTTCATTTTCCCCTTTTTCCGCCCTGTCCAATTCGTTCATGCAAAGCTGGATAATGCGGAAGCGTCCGCCGGCACTGGATATATGAAACGCCCGGAGCAGGAGTTCCTCCTCTTCCGTTAGGGAAATCCCTTCTCCCGTACGGGAACTCTGCTCGCTGATGCATAAAAGATAGTCGGCAGAGACATCAAAAAACTTCGCCAGTTTGATAATGGCATCGGTACTGGGGGCATACTTCCCGCTTTTCCAGGAAGTGATGCTGGCGTTGGCCAGCCCAACAGCCTGTTCCAATGCCTTGTTGTTCAATCCGTTTTTTTGTTGTAAGGCCAAAATCCGCTCGACAGTGGTCATAAAGAGGGCACCTTCCCCGAGAATTTGGATATCCCTAACAAAACTATTGACAAATTGGGAATTCTCTATTAGAATGACCCTGCTGACAATAGTTGTTTGGAGGACAAAAACACCTGCCGAATTCCAGCAAGTTGCCTGAGTAATATAAGTTGCAACTATATTATAAAACACCGGGAAACTCGCCGTCAACTATTGTTTACATAGATGTCAGGATAGAAAGAGGTTAGACGTGGAAGAATTTGACGCAATTCGCGACCGACTTAGACGGAACAAGCTTTCTTTCGTCTGGCTGATCCATCAGCTGGAGAAACGCAACGTAGTAACCGAAAAAACCGAGTTGAGTTCCATCTTTTCCGGGACCCGCAAGGGAGCAAAAGCGGAAGCCGTTGCGCAAACCAGCTCCGCAATTTTGGACGAATACGAAAAAAGCTTCCTCCACGAAAAATAATCCACGGATTTCTATCTTCCGCAAATCCTGACAGAATCATTCCCCAGTGTGCGTATACACAACAAAAAAACAGGAGGAAAAAACATGAAAAAGGTCATCTCCCTCGCTCTGGTTTGCGTTATGCTTCTGGCTCTTCTGAGTGGCTGCGGCGCCAAGAAGGAAGAAGCTCCTGCTGCCCAGGCTCCCGCTGCTGAAGAAGCTGCCAAACCTGATAAGGTCTACAAGATGCGTGTTGGCTCCGCTGCCGCTTTCTCCCAGCCCCTCGCTGCCGTTCTCAACGACTTTGAGGCCGCTGTCGAGGAGCGCACCAACGGCGGCATCGACGTTGAGCTCTACCTGGCCGGCCAGGTCGGCGGCTCCGACGACGAGCTGAACCGTAAGGTCATGACCGGCACCCTCGAGATGTCCACCTCTGCTCTGAGCTACTTCACCGCTCAGTGCCCCGTTGCAGATATCTTCTACATGCCCTTCCTGTACGCCGACCACGACCTGGTCCGTACTGTCTGCACCGCACCCGAAAGTCTCGCCCTGATTGAGGACATCGAAACCACCGGTCTGCGCTGCCTCGCCATCACGACCTCCGGCGGCACCACCATCGCTTCCAAGGAAGAGCTCAAGAGCGTTGCCGACATGCAGGGCAACTTCAAGATGCGTTCTCCCGCCACCGAAGCCTACAGCTCCGTCTACGAGGCCATCGGCATCAACATCTACCCCATCGGCTTTGGCGAAGCCTTCACTTGTGTCCAGCAGGATACGGTGGACGGCCTCGAGAGTTCCTTCGTCACCCTCTCCACCAACAACTTCCAGGAGGCCGGCATCAAGTACGCCTGGAACACCAACCAGATCATCGGCTTCATGGGCTACTTCGTGAGCATCAAGTGGCTCGAGAGCCTGCCCGCCGAGTACCAGACCATCGTTGTTGAAGAGATCCAGAAGGCCTCCAACCAGTCCACCGAGGACACTCTGGCCATGGAGCAGGAGATCATGGACGCCGGCGATCCCTTCATCGTGCATCAGCCCACCGAGGAAGAGATGGCTGAGCTGAAGTCTCTGACCGCTCCCCTCTACGACAAGAAGGTCCCTGTCTTTGTCGAGGATGTCGGCGAGGATACTGTCAAGGCCTGGTTCGAGCTGATGGGCGCTGAATACACCTGGTAATTTAATAACAGGGTATCCAATTTTTCACAAGCTGCGGTGCGCTGTATTTTATACGACGCACCGCAGCCTCTTAGAAAAGGAGAGTGAGTCTTTCGGTATGAAATCCGGTTTCCTGTCTACCCTGTTTGAAGAAGGAAAAGCTGTTGACAAAGCAGTTACCGCCATCCAGAACTTCATCGTGATCTTCGCCGGTGCCAGCAGTCTGTTCCTGCTGCTCACCAACATCATCACCCGTTACTTTTTCGGCATCGGCATCCACTGGGCCGAGGAGTACAGCCGCTACTGCTTTGTGCTTATCATCTACTTCGGCGTGCCTCTGACCGTCAAGGCGGATCAGATGCTGCGAGTGGATATTCTCGCGAACATCTTCCCCAAGCTCAAGAACTTTGAAGAGTGGGTGGAAATTGTCAGTGGCCTTGTGGTCGCCGTGATCTGCTTTGTGCTGGGTTATCAGTTCACCGGCATGATGCACATGTTCGGCGAGCGGTCCCCCGTCATCATTTCGTTACCCATGTGGATCGTTTACGCCATTATGCCCGCGGGCATGGTCTTCCTCTTCTATGCCTATGCCCAGAGAGGCTATAAGCTCTTTATGGCTGAGAAGGCCGGAAAGGAGGGCAACGCATGAGCGGTGGTTTCGGTCTGCTTCTGATCCTCTTCGTGATGCTCTTCACGGGTATTCCCGTGGCCCTCGGCATCGTCCTCACCGTCCTGATCGGCTATTCTGTCTGGATGGCTACCCCCTGGGTGAACGTCGGTCAGGCCATGGTCAGCTATCTGAACAACTTCTCGCTCGTAAGCGTGTACTTCTACATTCTGGCCGGTCAGTTCCTCTCCCACGGTCGTATCGCTGAGGAGATCGTCGGCATCTTCACCGCCCTTGTCGGTAAGAAACGCGGCGGCATCGCCATCGCGGCGGTTCTGGCCTGCGCCATGTTCGGCGCGGTGTCCGGCTCCACCACCGCTACTCTGGTCTGCATCGGCGGCCTGATG
>SVLG01000003.1 GCA_015068055.1 Oscillospiraceae bacterium
CACGGCGCATGAAGCTGCCGGGAATGCGGCCCACGGCGTAGAGCTTCTCGTTGAAGTCCACGGAGAGGGGGAAGTAGTCGATGCCGTCGCGGGGACGGGAAGAGGCGGTGCAGGTGACGAGGATGCGGGTGTCGCCGTAGCCCACCAGAACCGCGGCGTTGCAGAGCTCGCAGAGCTTGCCGACTTCCATAAAGAGGGGGCGGCCGCAGTAGTCGATCTCAAAACGCTTGTGGTTGGGGAATTCTCTGTGAGTGATGATCATTCTTTCTAACTCCTTTTTTCGTAACACACAAAAACAAAACTACATTTATATAAAGGTTTAAAAAACGAAGAAAAACGGAGGGACAGTATTCACTTGTCCCTCCGTTCAAAACCTTCATATCCCTCGGCGGGGCGATCCCTTACTTGCGGATGCCCAGTTTGGCAATAATAGCGCGGTAACGCTCGATGTCCTTCTTCTGCAGGTACTCGAGCAGACGGCGGCGCTTGCCGACCATCTTGTACATGCCCAGACGGCTGTGCTTGTCGTTGGGGTGCTGCTTCAGGTGCTCGGTGAGCTGACGGATGCGCTCGGTCAGGATAGCGACCTGAACTTCGGGGGAACCGGTGTCGGTCTCATGGGTGCGGTTGGCGTCGATGACGACGGTCTTCTGGTCCTTGGTGATCATAGTCTTTACGATCCTTTCAAATAATATTTCTCCCATGGCTCAGTAGCGGGAGGAAAGGTACTCCCCCAACCGGGCACACGGACCTTAGAACTATATCATGTCGTCCGCTCTTTGTAAAGAGCTTTTTTGCGTTTTACTTATAAAAATAGTCAGTATCAGTGCGTCTTCCCGGCTTTGTTTTTCCAGCTCACAGCCGATGCCGCTTTTGCGCAGAGTTTCCATGCAGCGGCGAAAGCTATTGATGAGTATCTCCTCGTTTTCCAGGGCCATCCGTCGTCTGGCAGCGGTGGGCAGGAGCATTTCCACGTAGCTTTCCGCCTCCGCCACGGAAAGGCCGTGGCTGCGGATATGTTCCAGCGCCATCCGCTGGCTTTCCGCATCCGGCAGCCGGAGCAGAGCCCGGCCATGGCGTTCGCTTAGCTCACTTTCCATCAGCGCTTCCAGCACATCCTCCGGCAATTTTAAAAGCCGCAGCCGGTTTGCCACCGAGGATTGACTGCGTCCCAGCCTTTTTGCACAGTCCTCCTGAGAGCAGCCGCTGTGCCGTATATATTCCGAGAGCTCTCTGGCATCGCTGACAAAATCCAGCTGCCGCGCCTTCAGCGCTGCCTCCCGCTGCCGCTGCCGTCCGCTTTCTTCCCAGTCATCCAGCTGGCAGCACCATACCTGCTTGTCCCGTTTGCTGACCATGTTGTCCGCGCCCCCTTCCGCTGCTATCTTAGCAGACGAACATAACGGAGGGGGGCGAAAGTTGACACCGACAACTTGACATGCTAAAATGTTGTGTCACCCCATAAAGGAGGATCTAAAACATGAGAATAAAACGTCTGATGGCCTTGCTTCTCGGTCTGCTGCTGCTCTCCGGCTGCGGCCTCACCGGGGAGGAAGTGCTTAGTGTTATTGCCCCTACGGAGCCACCCATCGTTGTGGTAGAGGCCACGGGGGCGGAGGAAGAGGAGGAAGAACTGCCTCCGGAACAGCTTGGCTGCGAGAGTCTGATCGGCTGCTTCTCTCCCTTCTGGGCCACGGCCGACGGCGATCTGGCTGTGGTGGAGCGTACACAGCTGTCCCTGCTGGCTGAGGCCGGGCAGGAAAGCCCAAGTACCATCTCCAGCACCACCAACGAAGATGGCACCTTCACCGTCACCATTGAACTGCGCGGCGGTCTGCACTTTGCCGACGGCAACATCGTGGATGCCGACGACCTTCTCTTTACCTATTATGTACTGCTGGATCCGGACTATTCCGGACCCTACACCCTCCATGAACTGCCCATCGTGGGCATGAAGGAGTATCACACCGGCGTCAATGCCGCCCTTTACGAAAAGTATAACGAGCTTTTTGAGGAGATCTACGCCGAGGGCAAGTATGATGAGGAGCTTCGCAAGGCTCTGAAGGCTGCCGAGGAGGCGAAGCCCCACAACAGCTGGGATGAGCAGCAGGCGCAGAAGGCTCTGGATGAGTACGATACCGAAAAGGCCAACGAGATCAAGGAAACCATCCAGCGGCTCTGGCGCGAGGACGTGGGTGAGCTGGTGGACTTCTGCATGGAGAACTTTGGCCGCACGGTGGAGTACCACACCGGCTATACCTATGAGGAAGTGATGGCCAACGAGGGCCTGCAAATCATGTATGCCATGGTGGAGTGGAGCTTTGCCAACCTCAATGAGGACGGCCTGCTGGTGGCCAAGAAGAGTGGCCGCAGCTGGGATCTGGAGACTTCCTTCCCCACGGAGGAGGATTTCTTCCAGGAAATGACCGAAAGCTACGGCGGTGACGCCGAGACCTACTGGCAGATCGAGGGCATTGGCCGCGGCGATCTGATGGGCAAGGCCCGGGATCAGGTCATTGCCTCCTGGGCGGCCCAGGACGAGGAATGGGACGGCGGCGTGAAGCGCATCGCCGGCATTGAGCGTGTAGGTGACCGTCTCATCCGGGTTACTTTTGAGTATTACGATGCCGGCTTCATCGATACTCTCTGCGATGTGTATCTGGTGCCCATGCACTGGTATGGCAGCGAGAGCGAGTATGACTATGCTGCCGGAAAATACGGCTTCCCGCTGGGCGATCTCCGTTCGATTAAGGCGCGCAACGGTGAACCCATGGGTGCCGGCAGCCACAAGCTGGAGAGCTTTGACGGCATGGTAGCGTCTCTCCGCCTCAACAGCAGCTACTGGGTGGAGCTGGAGGAAAACCCCCGGCTGGAGATCAGCAGCCGCTTTCAATAATACGAATAAAAAAAGGGCCCCGGAGCATACGCTCCGGGGCTAAAAACAGGGTTGTGGGATAAAGATATGAGCCTTTGGGTCAAAAGCAGGTGGGATTTGCCATGACCAATTGGATAAGCTGTGATCAGAGCATACCGCATTCGGACAAACTTGTAAAGAGCGAGAAAACACTGCTTTTGTCGAATGCATATTTTTTTCATGTATGGGTATTCTAAGAGACACCGCGGCCCGGATAAGGCAGCGGCAACTCATGAAAAGGAGTGTTTACCATGATCATGGATCGCATTGCCCTGATCCTTACCGTCATTGGCGGCATCAACTGGGGCTGCGTGGGCCTTTTCCGTTTCGACCTGGTGGCGTATCTTTTCGGTGGCCAGACTTCCACGGTGAGCCGGGTGGTATATACGCTGGTGGGCCTGTCGGCCATCTGGTGTATCTCCCTGCTGTTCCGGGAACGGGACGAGTTGGACGAGAGAGCCTGAGCAACAAAGCCATTTCGCAGCCGCGAAATGGCTTTGTTGTATATTTCTCATTTTTTGGAAGATTGACATAACGCCGTTATCATGGTATAACTATAATCGCGGTGGAGTATAGCCGCCTGTAAAAGTGACAACAAATCTGCCCTTCGCGGCAGTAAACAGGGATGTGTACATATGGACAAAGATAATATGGAAAGGAACGAGACGCTGGAAG
The DNA here is from genome assembly GCA_015068055.1 of Oscillospiraceae bacterium. The sequence goes on from SVLG01000003.1 coordinate 3,590, forward strand.
CGGAAGCCCCTGCTGAAGATGCCATTCCCGAAGTGGAAGAAGCTCGGACGGAGGAAGAAGTTCCCGCTGCGTTGGAAGCTTCCGCTGAGGAAGAGGGTCCTGACGAGGAGGAAGCTTCTGTGGAGGAAGCTCCTGTGGAGGAGCCTCCTGTCGCGGAAGAAGCTCCTGTGGAGGAAGAAACCACCGCGGAGGAAGAAGCTCCTTCTGAGGAAGAGACTTCCGTTGAGGAAGGCGGCATAGATGGCATTGCTCTTGCTCTGCAGCTTTGCGATGCGGTGCTTTCTGTCGTGGGCCGTGACGGTTTCCACGGCGGCGTTCGCCCGGATAATATCGCTGTGGGAGAAAACGGTGTGACGCTGGGCAGCCGTCTGGAGCATGGAGTGGGTGAGTTCACGCCTCAGGAACTGGAATATATGGCACCGGAGCTTTTCTGGGACGGTGTCCGGGGCTGTGCCGGGGACGTTTATTCTCTTGGTCTGGTCCTCTATTCCATTTATAACGGCGGCCGCATGCCCTTCTGGCCGGAAGAGAGCGATGCCACGCCCAATCTTCGCGCGTCCACTCTTCAAAAGCGTATGAGCCGTCAGGAAATCCCCGCACCCACCGGGGCCGGGGAGGAACTGAGTGCCATCATCCTGCGCGCTCTGGCCTTCTCGGTGGAGGAACGTTGGGCGGATGTGCAGGAACTGCGGGATGCCCTCAGCACCTGCACGGAGAACAGCAGCGGTGCAGACATCCGCGCGGCTGTAGCGGCCCTTGGCGCCCGGGGTGTTGCCCCCCGCCGTGCTCCGGAAAAGACGTTGGATGACGATATCCGCTCTCCCTTTGTGGAGGATATCGAAGATATTGACGAGGCTCCCATCCCCAAGCGGAAGGTGCGCCATACCAACCGCCGCCTGGCCCAGATTATTGTTTATGCGATTTTGGCCCTGGCTATCGTGGCGATTGTCTTCCTCCTGCGCCGCTGCGACGCACTGGATAAGCGTGTGTCCGACCCGGCGCTGCCCCCTGTGGAGGCAACTGAGCCTCCCGAAGATGCCGTGAAGGTCATCAATGGCAACCAGCTTGAGGCCAGCGTGACGCCGACTCCCACGCCGAGCCCCGAACCCACTCCCGAACCCACAGCACCTCCGGTGATCACCTATACCGCCTATCAGGAGAACGTCAGCTGGAGTGAGGCTGCGGCCCGCTGCAAGGCTATGGGCGGAGAGCTGGCCATGCCGGCCAACTATGCCGAGTTCCTGCAGATCACGCAGGCCTGCGACGCCGAGGGGCTTACCTACGCCTGGCTGGGTGCCCGCCGTGACGAGAGCGACAATTGGATCACCACCACCGGTGAAGCCGCCACCTTCTTTGCCTGGGGCGATGGGGAACCCTCCGAGCAGGACACCGACGGTACCCCCGAGGACTATTACCTTCTCTGGAACCTTGGCGATCGCTGGAGCGGCAACGACAGCCGTGAGAACCCGCTGGATGGGTTCTGGGGTGCGTATGCCGGCCGCATTGGCTATGTCTGCAAGATGGTGACCTATCCCGAGGCGGAGACCGAAACTCCGGCCGAATAAAGAGAACAAAGAAGGGACTTCTTTATGAAGTCCCTTCTTTTTTATCAGCCGTAGGAGTGCAGACCCGGCAGCAGGGTGTTGACCCCCGCGAAGGTGAAAAAGACCACCGGCACGGCGATGATCAGGAACCACGCCATAAAGCGGCCGGAGCGCTTTTTCCGAAGACGCAGGTGGAGATACACCGCATAGATAATCCATGTGATCAGCGCCCAGACCTCCTTGGGATCCCAGGTCCAGAAAGCGGACCAGGCCTGCTCGGCCCAGATGGCCCCGGAGAGAATGACCACTGTCAGAAAGAGGAAGCCAAAGGCCACCAGCCGATAGCTGAGATAGTCCATCTGCCGCAGCTTCAGCGCTTCGCCATCCTTTTTTGCTGTGTTGATGTAGCGGAGCCCAACACAGCCGGCCAGAATGAAAGAAGCGTAGGAGAAAACAGCCGAGCCGATGTGGATGCCGAACCATGCGCTGCGGAGGGCGGGCATGAGATCGTTGATTTCCATGGGCTGCAAAGCCGCATAGGTCATCACCAGCAGCATGGGCAGGGCCGCCACCGTGAGCCAGTCGGCTTTCAGCTTTTTGCGCACGAAGATCAGCAAGAGACCGATTCCCCAGGCGAAGGCAGAGGAAAACTCAAACTGGTTGGATAGGGGAAGTCGCCCGGCCACAATGCCCCGCAGCAGCAGAAAGGCGCTGTGTACGGTAAAAGCCAGAAGAAAGAGAAGCCAGGCGGCCTTGGCAAACTTCTCCTTTTTGAAGGCGGTGGCGGCAAACTGCAGGGCAACTGCCGCAGCATAGACGAGAATGCTGATAAAGAACAGAATTTTCAACTGTTATCCTCCTTTTTTTCGTCGTTTACAAGTGCCTGCAAATCCAGAGCGATACCTTCGCTCGTTCCGCTGCCTACCGCATAGCCCTCGTCATCCACCTTTACCAGCACAGGCTGCATGAAGAAGGTCATGTAAAGACCCACAATCATCAGAGCAAAGGAGAGGAAAAGCAGGGTGTTTACGAGAGGGGGCGTGTATTTGATACGGAGACCCGGGTACTCCACGGGTTCTTCAAAGCGGTACCGGAGCGCTCCGATGGCCAGTTCCTCCCCGGGCAGGGCAAAGCGCTGGCTGCTTTCGCCGCCCTCGTCGATCTGGATATAATAGACGGGGTTGACGCAGCGGCCGTAGGTGACAAGGGGATTGATTTCGCCATTGGGGCCCTTGTAGTAGTCGGGGTAAAGGGCGATGTACCAAAGACCGTCCACACCGTCCAGCGAGAGGAAAGAGGTTTCGGCCATGACGAATTCATCGCTGCCGTTGTTGTCCGGATTTGTTACGCGCACCTTGCCGGCGGTGCCATAGTTTTGTTGGTAAACCTTATAGGGGCCCAGTGCCATGGGGTAGTTGACGCGGATACTGCCGGATTTGCTCCTGCCGTCGGGGAGCTGCAAGGTGATTTCGCTGGTGAAGTCCAGCTGACCGCTCTCGTTCTCTATGTAGAAGGAGTGGACACCGATTTCCGTGCCGTCGGCCATAACGATGCTCTCCCCGGGGAGACAGTCACGGTCCGTGACCTGCGGCAGATAAAGCCCCGCCGCTCCAAAGAGCAGCACCAGCAGGATGGAAAGATGGGTGAGAAAGCTGCCGTAGCGGCCCGCGAGATTTTTGCTGTAGACCCGGTTATCCCCAAACCGGTGTTTTTTGCAGCCGATGCTGTGGAGATAGGTCTCCACCTGAGCGATTTCGGCGGCACCGGCTGCGGTGCTGTTGCTCCGGTAGGCGATGCCCGGCAGCAGCATCTTTCCGGCCCGTACCACGGAGCGGATGCGGATCAGAGAGCAGAGTGTGAGGTTCAGCCCCAGCAATGCCATCAGCAGCACGAAGAACCAGCCGGAAAACACGTCATTCAGCCCCAGCAGCAGAAGTACGCCGTGTAGACGGGGATAGGACTCGGCATAAAGGCCGATGTCCCGGCCCTGAGGGATCATGGAACCTGCCACCGAGCAGAAGGCGATGAGCAGCAAAAGAAGGATCCCGAAGCGCATGGAGCGCAGAAATGCAAGAAGTTTTTTCATGGTTATCTCCGGAAATGAAAAGGCCGCCCGCCCAGATGGGCGGGCGGTAAAAATTTCTTATCTCTTGAAGAGGTTAAGCGCTTCGTTGCAGAGGGCCTCGGTCTTGTCAAGACAGTCGTGGGTCAGGGTGAAGTTATGGGCGCCCTCACTGTTTTCCACGAAGACGTAGTCCCAGTAGAACTGGGCGTCGCGGGCCAGGGTACGGATGGCGTTCAACTCATCCTCGCTGTAGTCACCGCTCTCCACGGCAGCTGCCAGCATCTCGGTGAGGTACTCCAGCTGATAGCCGGTGGCGTAGATGCGGCGGTCCACTTCGGCCTGCTTTTCATGGATCTCGCTGACAAGGTCGGTGTGGCACTCGGCGCATTCGCCGGCCAGCAGGGCCTCGTTCTTCAGGGGGCTGGTCAGATAGTGACTGGCGATGGTCTTGCCGTTCTCCGCTTTGGTCTCGCCCATGTGGCAGTCGGCGCAGGTGTAGGTGTCGCGATGCACGCTGCCTTCGGCCAAATAGGTTTCCAGTTCGGGGTGCTGCACCTTGATCTGGCGGACACCGGTGCGGGGGTTGGTGAAGTCGGCAAAGGGTTCGCCGTTGGGGAAGTTGGAGCCGTCGTTGAAGAAGGCCAGAATCGCGTCGGGCTCCATGCTGTCCAGATTGTTGTGGGGCAGGGCGGTGGCGCCGCTGTTGCCGGCATCAAAGTAGTACTCCACGTGGCACTGACCGCAGGCCAGATTGTTGGCATCGATCTTCTCAAAGTCCTCGCCCACGCCGTCCGTCAGATAGGTATGGGTGATGGTGACGGTGCCGGGGGTGTTGGCGTGGCAGTTGTAGCAGCTGATGGGCTCGCTGAACTGATCCTTCAGCTCGGCAAAGGGAATGGCGTAGGTGCTGACGCCTTCTTCATTCACCTTGTGGGTGAACTCGGGGGTCTTGCAGGTAAAGCAGCTGGCCATGGTCTTTTCGCCGACGCGCTTGGTTTCGCCGATGTCGTGGAGCGTGTAAACGTGGCCGTGAGCGCTCTTGTAGTCCTTGGAGAAGCCGAAGGGCTCATAGAGAGTCTTGAGCATGGGGTAATCCACCAGATAATCGGTGAGTTCGCTGTTCTCCCGGTTCTGCTCCCAGCTGGCATAGACCTCGGGGTACTGCTCGGCCCAGTCGGCAGAATACATCATGGAGACACCGGAGGCGCTTTCCACTCTGGCGGCAACCGTCTCGGCCTTGACACGGGCGGCGCCGAAGGCAGCGGGGTCAAAGCCACCCTCGTTCAGGGCGCTGACGATGGCATCCAGAATAGCCTCCGAGGTGATGGTGGCGCCGCTGACGGCATCCACAGCCAGGCTCTGGCTTTCAAAAATACTCACGGGGAGGTCGCGGGCAGCCAGCGTGCCGTAACCGTCGGTTTCGATGTGGTCGGTAACCTCGATCTGCCAGAGCTTGTCCTCGGTGGCAACGACCCGGACAGTCACATCACCGTTACGGCCCGGAGCGGTGCCGATGAGAGTGAGAGCATCCACGGGCAGTTCACTGTCCTTCACGCCGGCCTTGGCCGGGAGGTTGTTGACGACAGCACCGGCCACAAGAACAAGCAGCACCAGAATGCCGCAGCCAATACCAATGATGTCATGTCTCTTCTGTCTCTTTTCCATAATGCCCTCCACAGAATTCTGCAAAGTATTACAACTGTAAATTATATCTGCAGAACTTCCCTCTGTCAATATAAAAGAGCTGCCCGAAGGCAGCTCTTTTATATTTTATATCAGTGTTCCGCTTTCTTGAAGTAGGGACGGCCGATGAGGAGCATGGCACCGCCGCCGATAAAGAGAAGGATTACGGAGAGAATGCCGAAGCTGGCAGTACCGGTGACGCCGTAGACCAGGGCGTAGAGGGCGGGGCCGATGACGCAGGCGAACTTGCCGAAGATGTCCAGGAAGCCGAAGTACTCGTTGGAGCGCTCCGGGGGGATGATCTGGCCGAAGTAGGAGCGGGACAGGGCCTGAATGCCGCCCTGCACCGTACCCACCAGCGTGGCCAGGCACCAGAAGAGGACCGTGCTGTACCGGAGCGCTTCCGCCTCGGTAAGACCCAGCATGGCGCTGAAGTCGATGAGGAAGCCCATGATGAAGCCGAGAACGGTGATGATCGCATAAACGCCCACGGCGATGCCGATGAGCTTGAGGGCACCGTATTTCCTGCCCCAGCTGCCGAAGAGAATGGAGAAGGGCATGGCGACCACCTGTGTTACCAGCAGGGCGAGAATCATGCCGATGGTGCCGAGACCAAGAGTGGAGCCGTAGTTGGTGGCCATGGTGATAATGGTGTCCACGCCGTCGATGTAGAAGAAGTAGGCAAGGATGAAGAAGAGGACGGCCTTGTCATTGACAATGTCCCGGAAGGTGGCCACGGTGTTTTTCCAGGCGGCCTTGCCCAACTGGGAGGGGGGCGTTTCCACGCAGTGCTTCTGCTCCACGTTCTTCATGAACGGAATGGAGAAGATCATCCACCAGACGGGGACGATGAGGATGGCGATGCGGTAGCTGAGATCGCTCATGCCCATGAGGAGCATCACAACGATGGAGAGAATAAAGGGAATGGTGCTGCCGCCAATGTAGCCCATGGCGTAGCCCCAGGAACTGACCTTGTCCATGCGGTCAGGGGTGGTGACGTCGGTGAGGAAGCTGTCATAAAAGAGGCAGGAGCCGGAGAAGCCGATGCGGCTGATCACATAGCCCACTAGCATCATCTGCCAGGAACCGAAAATGCCCATAAAAGCGGTGAATACCACACCCACAATGGTGAAGGTGGCCCAGAGCCGCTTCTTCATGCCCCGGAAATCGCCGATGGCACCCAGATACGGGGCCATCACCGCCACAAGAAGGTTCGCGATGGAGACAGCGTAGCCGAAGATGGCGTTGCCGGTCTCGGTGGCCTTCATGGCAAAATAGATGGGGAATATGGCCGCGGAAATATTGGTGGCATAGATGGAGTTAGCCCAGTCGTAGAAGATCCATGACCACTCCACTTTGTTGAAGCGCTTTTTCTTTGTCTTTTCCATAACAATCCCCCAAAGCATAAAATCATTTATATATTACAACGTTTTTATACAGAATGCAACAGGTTTTTAATATGGCATATTAAATCCGCCCCATCGGTCTGACCGAAGGGGCGGAGAGCTTTATTTGTCCAGCGGTTTGATGCTGCTGACGTCGTAGGGCGTGGTCTGGTAGACAAAGTAGTTGAGCCAGTTGCTGTAGAGAAGGTTGCCATGGGCCCGCCAGCTCACGATGGGGGGATTGTCCGGGTTGTTGTCCGGGTAGTAGTTCTTCGGCGGCTGGATGGGCAGCCCCGCGGCGATGTCCCGGCGATACTCCGCGTCCAGCGTCAGCGCGTCATACTCCGAGTGGCCCGTGATGAAAACCTGACGGCCCTGGGCGGTGGCCATGGCATAGACACCGGCCTCCTCCGAGGAGGCGAGAATGCGGATCTCCGGCACGGCCTCTATGTCCGCGCGTGCGATGCTGGTATGGCGGGAGTGAGGGACCATGAAGGTGTCGTCAAAGCCCCGGAGCAGGATGGAGCGCGGGTAGTCTCTGGTGTGGGGGAAGACGCCGAACATCTTTTCCGGCAGGGCGATCTTGTTGATGCCGTAGTGGTAATAGAGAGCGGCCTGAGCGCCCCAGCAGATATGGAAGGTGGAGTGGACATGGGTTTTGCTCCATTCCATGATCTCGCAAAGCTCCGGCCAGTAATCCACTTCCTCAAAGGGCTTCTTTTCCACCGGCGCGCCGGTGATGATGAGTCCGTCAAACATCTCGTCCTTCACATCGTCAAAGACCTTGTAGAAGGATACCAGATGCTCCTCGGAGGTGTTGGCACTGGCGTGGGTGGCGGTGCGCAGCAGCTGAAGCTCAATCTGAAGAGGGGTATTGCCCAGCATACGGGTGAGTTGGGTCTCCGTCTCAATCTTCTTGGGCATCAGGTTTAAAAGAAGGATGCGCAGAGGCCGGATGTCCTGGGTGATGGCCCGGCGCTCGGTCATGACAAAGATGTTTTCGTCTTCCAGCACCTTGACGGCAGGGAGCTGGTCGGGGATCTTGATGGGCATAGCTTACTCCTCAGATGTTTTCAAGGGCGCGTTCCACGTCGGCCAGCAGGTCTTCGGTACTCTCAAGACCGCAGCTCATACGCACAAGCCCGGCGGCGATGCCCGCAGCCTTCAGCTGCTCCTCGGTCATCTGCCGGTGGGTGGTGGTGGAGGGGCAGAGACAGCAGCTTCTGGCATCGGCCACATGGGTCTCGATGGCAAAGATCTGCAGTCCTTCCATAAAGCGCTGGGCCGCCTCGCGGCCACCCTTCAGCTCAAAGGACACCACGCCGCAGGAGCCGTTGGGCAGGTATTTTTTAGCGCGCTCGTGATAGGGATCACCGGGCAGACCGCAGTAGTGGACGCACGCCACCTTGGGGTGGGCCTGCAGGAACTCGGCCAGGGCCTGGCCGTTGGCACAGTGCCGGGGCATGCGAACATGGAGGCTTTCCAGACCCAGATTCAGGAGATAGGCGTTCTGGGGAGACTGAATGGAGCCCAGGTCGCGCATCAGCTGGGAAGTGGCCTTGGTGATAAAGGCCCCGGCATTGCCGAAGCGCTCGGCGTAGACGATGCCATGGTAGCTTTCATCGGGGGTGCAGAGGCCAGGGAACTTGTCCGCGTGGGCCATCCAGTCGAACTTGCCGCTGTCCACAATGGCGCCGCCCACACCGGCCCCGTGGCCGTCCATATACTTGGTGGTGGAGTGGGTGACGATGTCGGCACCCCACTCGATGGGACGGCAGTTGACGGGGGTGGCGAAAGTGTTATCGATGATCAGGGGCACGCCGTGGCGGTGGGCAATGTCGGCAAAGAGTTCAATGTCCAGTACCGTAAGGGCGGGGTTGGCAATGGTCTCGCCAAAGACGCACTTGGTGTTGGGGCGGAAGGCGGCTTCCAGCTCCTCGGCGGAGCAGTCAGGGGCCACAAAGGTGACCTCAATGCCCATCTTGGCCATGGTGGTGTTGATGAGGTTGAAGGTGCCGCCGTAGATGCTGGAGGAGGACACCAGATGGTCGCCGCAGGAGCAGAGATTGAAGATGGCGAAGAAGTTGGCAGCCTGGCCGGAGGAGGTCAGCATGGCGGCGGTGCCGCCTTCCAGAGCGGCGATCTTGGCGGCTACATGGTCGTTGGTGGGGTTCTGAAGCCGGGTATAGAAATAGCCGGAGGCTTCCAGATCGAAAAGGGCGCCCATGGCCTCGCTGCTGGTGTAGCGGAAGGTGGTGCTCTGCACGATGGGGATCTGCCGGGGTTCGCCGTTTCCGGGGGTATAACCCGCCTGCACGCAGCGGGTACCGATCTTATAGTTCTTATCCATGTGTCCTGCTCCTTTCGGCCTTTAAAGCGCTATATACATTAAAAAGTATTTTACGCTCATATGGGAGGACTGTCAAGGCCTCTTGCTGTTCCGCAGCACCCGTGCTATACTCAGCTTGTACGGAGGTGAATGCCATGGACAAGCGCATACAGGTCATGACCGAGGGAAGGAGCGTGCCGCTGCTTCTCCGTTTTGCCCTGCCGCTGATGCTGGGAAATGTCTTCCAGCAGCTCTATACCATGGTGGACACCGCTGTGGTGGGTAAGGCTCTGGGCGTGGGAGCTCTGGCGGCGCTGGGCGCTGCCGACTGGCTGGGCTGGATGATGCTCAGCGTGATACAGGGGCTGACCCACGGAGCCTCCATCCTTATGGCCCGGGAGTTTGGCGCGGGCCGGTATGACCGGCTGCGAAAGACCGTGGGCAACGCGGCGCTTCTGGCCGTGCTGGCGGCGGCGCTGCTGGTGACTCTGGGCGAGGGACTTTTAACGGCGGCGCTGCGCCTGCTGCATACCCCGGGGGAGATCCTGTCTTCGGCCCGGCTCTATCTGCGCATCATCTTCGCCGGTATCCCGGCAGTGATGGCTTTCAACTTCTTTGCCGCGACCCTCCGGGCCCTGGGAGACGGAAAAACGCCCCTTCTGGCTATGATCGTGGCCTCCTTTGTCAATATCACCCTGGACCTTCTGTTTGTGCTGGTCTTCCGTTGGGGCATCGCCGGGGCGGCCATTGCCACGGTACTGGCTCAGGTGCTTTCCTCTCTCTACTGTCTGCGGCGGCTGCGGGGCATGGAACTGCTGCGCCTCGGCGCTGCCGACTTCCGGGCGGATTTTCCGCTGCTGCGGCAGATTTTGGGACTCAGCTGGCCGCTGGGGCTGCAGAACGTGATGATCAGCGTGGGCGGCATGGTGGTTCAGAGCGTGGTCAATGGCTTTGGTGTCAGCTTCATCGCCGGCTTTACGGCTACCAATAAGCTCTATGGCCTTCTGGAACTGGCGGCAACCTCCTACGGGTATGCCGTTACCACCTTCGTGAGTCAGAATCTGGGTGCCGGGAAGACCGGACGCATCCGCAGCGGCGTCCGCGCGGCCAATGTTGTCTCCCTTTTGACCTCGCTGCTGATCGCCGCAGCCATGCTCCTTTTTGGTCGTGCCATTCTCTCCTGTTTCATTTCCGGTACGGTACAGGAGGTGGCCGACACCATGGCGGTGGCCTACCACTACCTCTCCATTATGAGCGTCTGCCTCCCGATCCTCTACTATCTCCATGTGACCCGCTCGGCCCTGCAGGGGCTGGGCAATACGCTGCTGCCCATGCTCTCGGGCGTGCTGGAATTTGTTATGCGCGTGTTTGCGGCTTTGGCTCTGCCCCGTTTTGTGGGGGAGAGTGGCATCTTTTATGCGGAAGTACTTGCCTGGCTGGGAGCGGACGCAGTGCTGGCGCTGAGCTGGCTTGCACTGGCGTACCGACTGAGGGAGGACAACCATGTGGGATAAAAAGACCCTTTTGGATAAGATGACCCGGGATCCGGAAGAACGGCTGCTTTTCTCCCGGGTGCTGGATCAGGCGGAGCGCTGCGAGCGTCGGCAAACTCTGTGCCACAGCTTTTTCCTCTCGCCGGGGGAACGGACGGCTGTGGAGCGTCTGCTCCGTGCGGCGGAGGCACCCCGGCATGTGTTCCGGGGCGGCTATCCCGGGGCCGAGCGGACGATTTGTCTTTTTCTTCCGGACTGGATGGAGGAAGAGGAGGCCGAAGCGGAACTGGAAACCCTGCGCGTAAGATGCTTTGAGGAAAATGTCCTTGGCCACCGGGATGTGCTGGGCTCGCTGATGGGCCTTGGCATCCGCCGGGAGAAGCTGGGGGATATACTCATCTTTCCGGATGGCTGCGATCTCATCATCCTGCCGGAGATGGCGGACTTTCTCCTGAATAACTGGGAGAGCGCCGGGCGGCTGCGGCTTAAAAAGGAGCGGCTGCCCATAGAGGAACTGCGCGTCCCGGAAAAGGAAGTGAAACGCATACAGGACACCGTGGCAGCCCCCCGGCTGGACGCGGTGCTGGGCGTGGGCTTTTCCCTCTCGCGGGGCAAGGCGGCAGAGCTGATTTCCGCCGGGCGTGTGCAGCTCAACTACCGGGACTGCCTCAAAGGCGACAAACCGGTGGGGGAGGGGGACACCATCTCCTGCCGGGGCCTCGGCAAGTGCCGGGTGGCAGAACTGGGCGGGCTCAGCAAAAAAGGACGTATCCGCATCGTTGTGGAGAGATATGTATAAAGAGGGGAGAACGGATGCAACGTTTTAAGAACATATTTCGCTGCGCGGGGGCCTTTGTGGCCTGGGTCATTGGCTCCGGCTTTGCCACGGGGCAGGAGGTGCTGCAGTTTTTCACCAGTTACGGCTATAAAAGCTATACCATCATTCTCATTAACCTTGTGGGCTTTCTTGTCATGGGTGTGTCCCTTTATCGTACGGGGCAGAAGCACAAGGATGAGCCAGGCTTCAGCCACTTTACGCACCTGTGTGGGAAGCGGCTGGGCGGTTTCTATTCGTGGATGGTCGTTGTCACCCTTGTGCCGACGATGGCCGTTCTGATCTCCGGGGCGGGAGCCACGTTGCGGGAGTATTATGGCACGAACCACTATCTGGGTGCGCTGCTGATGGCGGCGGCTGTGCTGGTAACGTATTTCCTCGGTTTTGAGCGGCTGGTAAAGCTTCTCTCTTTTGTAGGGCCGTCCATCATTGCATTCTGCCTCCTGGTCGGCACGGTGACGCTCTTCCGGGATATGGAAAATTTTGCGAGGATAGGGGAGTATGAGCCGGTTCTTGCGGAGCTGCAGCCTTCCTCCAACTGGGTGCTTGGCGCTCTGCTGTATTTCTCCTATAACTGCTTCGATGGCAGCACATATTATACGCAGGTAGGCAAAACAGCGGGGGGTATAAAAGAAGCCACCTGGGGTGCTGTGCTGGGAGCCGTGATGCTCATGGCAGCCATTACGGTGATGAATACCGCCATCCTTCTCAACGGTGATACGGCGGCGACACTGGCGGTGCCCAGCCTGTATCTGGCGCGCAGGATCTCTCCGGCGCTGGGCGCGGTATTTTCCGTCTTTCTGGTCATGGGTATCTTCTCCTGCTGCTCGGCCATGCTCTGGACGGTAAGCAGTAAGTTTTCCACCGGAAAGGTAGAGAAAGACCGGCTCATCGCCGTGGGCCTCGTCGTAGGGGTGTTCTTCCTGAGCCTGTTCCCCTTTGGTGAGCTCATCGGGGCCTTTTATCCTGTCATTGGCTACATGGGCTGGCTGCTCGTAGGCTGTGTGCTGCTGAAGGGCCTGCGGGCCAAGAAAAAGACTCACCCTTGAGGGGTGAGCCTTTTTCACATTTGGCGGAGATGGAGGGATTCGACCTGCGCTGCGGCGCAGGCCGCCTCGGGTTGCAAGGTGCCCCCGGCACCTTGCCAAGTGCCCTCGGAGTTCGAATCCGTGTTCTCCAAATGCAAAAGCCCCACCCAAAGGGTGGGACTTTCACATTTGGCGGAGATGGAGGGATTCGAACCCCCGTGCAGTTGCCTGCAAACTGATTTCGAGTCAGCCTCGTTATGACCACTTCGATACATCTCCATATGCGGTTAAAAAATAAAAGACCGCCGCACAATGCGGCGGCCTTTTACTTGTGGAGGCGCCATCCGGATTCGGACCGGAGAATCGCGGATTTGCAGTCCGCTGCCTTACCACTTGGCTATGGCGCCAATAAAATGGAGCGGGCAACGAGATTCGAACTCGCTACCTCCACCTTGGCAAGGTGGCGCTCTGCCAGATGAGCTATGCCCGCAAATGGTGCCTCAGACCAGAGTTGAACTGGTGACACGCGGATTTTCAGTCCGCTGCTCTACCTACTGAGCTACCGAGGCGTATTAAATTGTTGCATGGTGGGAACAACTGGACTCGAACCAGTGACCCCTTGCTTGTAAGGCAAGTGCTCTAACCAGCTGAGCTATGCTCCCTTGTTTTTCGCAGCTTGGTCATTATACAAGAGCTTTCCGAAAATGTCAATAGCCTTTTTTCTTTTTTTTCTGTTTTTCCCTCCCGGCTTTTTAGCCGGGAGGGAAGGCAATTCAGAAATGAATGTGGAAGATATTTTTCACCTGACGGGGGGCGAGCTTACAGATTTTTCTGTCGAAGCTCAGAAGACCGGATACATCGGTGCCCACATCGGTGAGCTGACTGTAGAAGCAGCCGGCAAGACCCTCGGCCATGGCAGGCCGCACGGTGTCCTCGTAAAGCGTTTCTATGGCAAAGAGGAAGCCCTGAGGACTGTCGAAGAGCTGCGTGGCTTTGGGTTTGCCGGGAACGGTATGTCCACCGGCGATCTCACCGAAGCCGCCGCAGGCGCTGAGAACCACGGGGCGGCCTGCTCCATCAACCTTGAAGCGGAACTTTTTGCCGAAATGATGGATGCTTCGCAGCTGACCAAAGCCTGTGTCGCCGCCGCTGCAGCGATCCACCGGGCGACTGCCGTCCAGATCGTCCACAAAGCGCTGGAGGTTGTCGGTGTCAAACTGCCCCCGGCCCTCATCAAAAAGCTCCCACAGGACCACAGAGGGGCTGTTACGGAGACTCTGCACCATCTCCCGCAGCTCGCGCATGTGCTGCTTGCGGCTGTCGGGGTCCTTGCGGCCATAGACACCGTACTGGTAGTCTTTGGCGGCAAAAAGCGGGGGAGTATCCTTGCCGCCGGTGGGCATGGCCTGCCAGACCATAAGACCCAGCCGATCACAGTAATGATAGAAAAGCGGAGCTTCCACCTTATCCGTCAGCCGGATGCTGTTAAAGCCCAGGGACTTGGCAGCAAGAATATCCGCAGCCATGGCTTCTTCGGAAGGAGCAGCAGAAATGCCGTCGGGCCAGAGTGCCCGGTATACGGCGCCGCTGACAAAATAGGGCTCGCCGTTCAGGAGAAAGCAGGGGTAGCCCGCCTCGCTGCGGCCCACCGAAAACTCACGGAGCGCGCAGTAGCTCTCCACCCGGTCCTCCCCAAGGATGATCTCCAGGGGGATAAGGGAGGGATGCTCCGGCGTCCAGAGGGGAGCATCCTCGGGCAGAGGCAGCGTATAGGCGAGGCCGCAGTTCAGCTCATAAAGGGTATCGCCCACCAGAGCGGTGCAGGCGCTGCCATCGGCGGCGTCACCGCCGGGGAAAACCGTCAGCTCCACGGCGTGCTCAGCAAGGCGCGGCACGATCTGCAGCGAGTCCACATAGGCCGCCGGGACGCTCTCCAGCCAGACACTCTGCCAGATACCGCTCCAGCTGCCCGTGCGCTTCTGGCCGCCAAAGGCGCATACACCCTGATCACCCTTATCCTGCACCCGGACGAGGATGGTGTTCTCCGCCTGCAAAAGGGCAGTGACATCCACAGTAAAGGGGGTGTAGCCTCCGGCGTGTTCGACGGCCTTCTCTCCGTTGAACCAGACCGTGGCGATTTGGTCCACGGCGTCAAAGTGCAGCAGCACCCGGCCGCGGTGAAAGCCCTCCGGCAGCACAAAGCTGCGGCGATACCAGAGATAATAGCCCTTGGGTGTGGGCCGGTGGATGCCGGAAAGTGAGCTTTCCGGCGGGAAAGGAACGCAGATCTCGCCGCCAAAACGGCTGGGCGTGCCTTCCTGCTGGGTGCCGGTAAACTCCCAGGGGCCGTTTAAACTCAGCCAGGATTCCCGCTTGAGCTGGGGTCTGGGATGCTCGGCGCGGGGGGCTTCGCGGTCCATATTTTCAGCATAACGTGTCAGCATACGATCACTCCTTGCTTGGGGTAACCCCCATTATAACGCAAATCCCGCCGTTTTGCAACGGCGGGAAAAATGGCTTAATTTTCCTTGTGAATCAGCTCGGGACGGAGCTTGGAATAGAGGATCTTCTGCTGGTGGTAGAGACTGTGGTTGGCCGAGAGCATGTAGCTCACCGCACAGGTGATGGCAAAAAAGATCATGTTTTCCGCGCCGAAAAGTTCCACCGAGAGCAGCAGAGAGCTGATGGGGCAGTTCAGCGAGCCGCAGAACATGGCGGTGAGGCCGATGGCGGCACCCAGAGCGGGATCGAGACCAAAGAGAGAAGCCAGTGTGCAGCCCAGCGTGGAGCCGATGAACATGGCCGGGACGATCTCGCCGCCCTTATATCCACTGCCGGCGGTGAGGAAGGTAAAAAGAAGCTTGACGGCAAAGGCCTCGGGGCGGGCCTCACCCTCCATAGCCCGCTCGATGATGTGGGTACCGGCACCGTTGTAGTCGGTGGTGCCCAACAGCCACGCCAGCACCGCGATGGCAAAGCCGGCGGCGGCAATGCGCACATAGGGGTTGGGAAAGCATTTGGCGAGGATATGCTCTGTCCGGTGGAGACCCACACAGTACACAATGCTTACCACGCTGACAATGGCGGCCACAGCCACCACGAGAAGGATGTTGCTTATATCAAAGCTGAATACCGTGTGCAGAGGGAAGGCTTCGGCATGGGCTCCCATAAGCCGGGCCACATTGGCTGCGGTAATCGCGGAGGTGAGGCAGGGGACGATGGCAGCGAACTGCAGCACACCTACGCTGGCCACTTCCATGGCGAATACAGCCGCTGCCATGGGCGTTCCGAAAAGGGCGGCAAACACAGCGCTCATGCCGCACATGATGATGCTCTGCCGCTCAAACTCCCGGGCCTTGCAGTACTTGGCCAACACGGAACCCAAAGCGCCGCCCATCTGCAGCGCAGCACCCTCGCGGCCCGCACTGCCGCCAAAAAGATGAGTAAGTACCGTGGAGACAAAGATCAGCGGTGCCGTAATGGCGGAAACGGAGCCTGGGCGCTGCAGAGCCAGAAGGACACCGTTGGTGTCCGTAGGCCGCAGACTGCGCAGGTGATAGAGATAGGCAATGAGAAGGCCGGCGAAAGGCAGCAGCCAGATAATCCAGGGATTGGCAGTGCGGAAAGAGGTGGCGATGCCGATGGAGAGGGAAAAGGCCCCGCCGATAACGCCGCCCACAACGCCCAGAAGGAGGCCGATCAGAACCCAGAAAAGAAAACCCACCACATATTCGAGCGTGCGTTTCAGAGCGGTGGGAAGTTTTTGTTCTGTTGTATCCATATACAGGTATCCTTTGACAGTTAAGAATTTGTTAAGGTGTATTATAGCAAAAATTGACGAAGCGTCAAGGTTTCCTTGCACTGATCTGCTGCTTATGCTATAATATTATGCCGATTGAGAAAGGAGGGAGAGCGTGCAGTATCGACATGAGTGGAAGGCAGAGCTGAATCGCGGCGACCTGTATCTGCTGCGGCAGCGGTTGGATGCGGTACTGCGGCGCGATCCCCATACCGGACCCGCGGGCTTCTATCGGATCCGGAGTTTGTATTTTGATAACGGCAGCGATACGGCCCTGCGGGAGAAAATCGATGGCGTGGGCCACCGGGAAAAGTTCCGTATCCGGGCCTATAACCACGACTATACCCGACTGAAGCTGGAAAAGAAGGTAAAGGACAACAGCCTGGGCTACAAGCTCTCGGCTCCCCTGAGCCATGAGGAGTGCGAGTGGCTGCTGCGGGGCGACTGGGACTGGCTTCTGGACAGTGACCGGGCGCTGCTCCGGGAACTGGGTGAAAAAATGCTCCATGGGGGCTATCGACCCAGGACCATCGTGGAGTACATACGTGAGCCATTTATCCATGAGGCGGGGAATGTCCGCGTAACGCTGGACTACGATATCCGTACCGGCCTTGGCGGAACGGATTTTCTGAACCCGGACTGTATTACCGTCCCAGCCGGGGACATCGCAGGGCTTGTGGAGATCAAGTACGATAATTATTTGCCGGATCTGGTGCGTGACGCGGTGCAGCTGGGCTTTCGGCGAACGGGTGCCTTTTCCAAATATGCCGCGTGCAGAAAATACGGATAAAAGAGGTAAGAGAACATGACTTTCAGTGATATTTTCAAATCCAGCTTTCTGGAGGATGTGGGCAGCGTGACGATGCTGGACATGGCGTTGGCTATGACACTTTCCTTCATGCTGGGTGTGTTCATTTTCTTTGTGTATAAAAAGACCTTTCAGGGAGTCATGTACTCCGCCGGCTTTGGTGTGACGCTGATCGGTCTCTGCATGGTAACCACGCTGGTGATCCTGGCGGTGACCAGCAATGTGGTGCTGAGCCTCGGTATGGTGGGTGCCCTGTCCATTGTCCGCTTCCGCACCGCCATCAAGGAGCCTCTGGATATTGTATTCCTGTTCTGGAGCATTGCGGCGGGCATTGTTCTGGCGGCGGGCATGATCGGGCTCTCTGTCTGCGGCAGTTTCTTGATCGGTCTGGTGCTGCTGGTTTTTGTAAACCGCAAGACGGTTACCATCCCCTATGTGATGGTACTGCGCTGCACAGACAGAGCTGTGGAGAAGATGGCCGTGTCCTTCCTGCGTTCCCATGTAAAAAAATGTGTCCTCAAGGGCAAGACCGTCCGGAGTGGGGAGACAGAGTTGAACTTTGAAGTGCGGCTGAAAAACGACGATACCGATTTTGTGTCGGAGCTGGCGGAGATGGACGGTGTTTACAGCGCCGTACTGGTGAGCTATAACGGCGACTACATGAGCTGAAACAAGGCGGAGGTGACGGCCTTTGGCAAAAAGTAAATATACCGATGTCGTATGCATCCTGATCATTCTCCTGATGCTGGTCGTCACGGTTCTCTTTTCTTATGGCGAGGAACTGGGCATAGAGAAGGTGGAGCGGAACAGAGGAGTCGGCAGCGTTTCCTATGCCGCGGTCATTTCCCTCTCTGACAGCGAGACAAGCATCCATGGCAGCGGCGTTTATCTCAACGGAAGCAGCGTTGTCATCGCCCACGGCGGCGAATATACCGTTACCGGCAGCCTCAGCAACGGTCAGCTGGTGGTGGAAGCGGAGAGCGGCGCACAGGTTCATCTTGTTCTGGACGGCGTGGATATCCGCTGCGCCGATGGGGCTGCCCTGTGGGTGAAAAACGCCGGGAATACGGTTGTGGAACTGGCTGCAGACAGTGAAAACCGTCTTGTCAGCGGCGCAGCCTTTTCCGCGGAGTCCCTATCCATGGATGTGGAGGGAGCCCTCCATAGTGAGGATGACCTGCTTCTGACCGGCCAGGGCCGTCTGACGGTGGAAAATGCGTACAGCCACGGTATTGTCTGCAAGGACCTTCTGCTTGTGGAGAGCGGCAGCTTTTCCGTAAACGCTGTGGGTCACGGCATCCGCGGCCGGGACAGTGTGGAGATTTTGGGCGGCAGCTTTGTGATCCGGGCGGAGCGGGACGGCATTCAGGCCAACAACGATCAGGATGTTTCCCTTGGAACGGTAAACATTCGTTCCGGCAGCTTTGATATAGAGGCCGGACAGGACGCCATTCAGGCAGAGACGGCTCTCAGCATTACCGGCGGGGACTTCCGCATCAAAAGCGGCAGGGGCAGTGAGGCCGCGGTCTATGCCCCGGGAAGTCTTCCCTGGGCGGGGGTGGATGCAGCCCTTTCCGACAGTGCCAAGGGTCTCAAGGCGGGGACCGATCTTTATATCGGCACCGGCAGCTTTTATATGGACTGCGAGGACGATGCCCTTCACTGCGGCGCGGCCCTGCGTGTGGAAGGCGGGGAATGGGAAATACGCAGCGGGGACGATGCCCTGCATGCGGATATCAGCCTTACCGTAGCGGGGGGCAGCCTCCGTATTCTGGACGCACAGGAGGGCATGGAAGCGCCTCAGCTGTCCATGGAGGGGGGAGAGGTTGACATAATTTGCAGAAACGACGGTCTCAATGCCAACGGCGATGGGCCCGCCTCCCTGAGCATCCGCGGCGGTCGTCTGAGCCTGTGCTGTCAGGGGGACGGACTGGACTCCAACGGGGATATTCTGATCAACGGCGGCGAAATTTTTGTCAGTGCCCAGCCCTCCGACGGCAACAGTGCGCTGGACTATGCGGCTGAACTGGGCTGCCGTGCGCTGGTCAACGGCGGTAGTCTGGTGGCCTGCGGCTTTGGCGGCATGGCGGAGGCCTTTGACGCAGCGTCGGAGCAGTATTCTGTTCTCTTCCATCTGGAGGAGACAGTGATCGGTGGAACGGAGCTGCGGCTTTTGGACAGCGAAGGTGCCGAGCTGCTCAGCTATGCACCGGAGCAGGACTATAACGCCGTGCTTGTGAGCTGTGCTGAGCTGCGGGAGGGCGAACGGTATACCCTTCACGCGGGGGGCGAGAAGTGCGTTGTGACTTTGACGGAGCGCAGTACCGTCCACGGCAGCGGCGGCTTTGCTGCCATGCCTCCCCCGCCCGGTGGGATGCTGCCGCCTCCTAAACCGCAATAAAAGACCCGACTTAAAAAGTCGGGTCTTTTATTACTTGTTTGTCAGATATTTTTCCAAGCCCGCAAAGTCCGGCGTTTCCAGAGGCAGCGGGAAGCCGCCCTGTGGGATGTCCCTTAGATGGTGGGCGTTGGAAACACGGAGCTGCTTCAGACCCTGGGGCGCGTCCTCGGGACACTCATCGTATCCGCAAAGTTCCACGGCGTCGGCCTTCAGCTCCTCCGGCCAGGAACCCAGAACGGCGTACACGGCGTTGTAGGGCTTTTCCACATGGGCGGGGTAGCAAAGACCGCTGAAGCGTCTGGCGGCGCTCCACAGATCCGTAACGGAGATCTGCCGGGCCATATAATAGCGCTTTCGTTCTTCCAGCCGTTTGAGGTTGGCAGCCTGCATGGGGCTCATGGGCCGTTTTGCTATGGGCTTGGGACTGCTGGGAAGAAGGGTGTCCAGCCAGCGGGAAAAAGCGTTTGCCTTGGGGACGTCGGGGAAAAGGCAGATGCAGTGGATGTCCTCCTGCGTGGTGACCTCAATGCCGGGAATAAAACCGATCCCCGCTTTTTCCGCCTCGGCCGCTGCAGCGGCGCAGTTACGGCAGGTGTTATGGTCGGTCAGGGCAATCAGGTCAATGCCTGCTTCCCTGGCCGCAGCCACCAGCGCCTGGGGCGTCATGTTGTCGTCCGCACAGGGCGATAGGCACGAGTGCAGATGGAGATCGGTGTTGTACATAGAGTTCCTCGTTTATCCGTTGGTTTCTTCCGCCTTTTTACGGGCGAAAACGCACATATCGGTGGATGCCCGTCCGGCTACGATATCCTCGGCAAAGGCCCGGCAGGAGGGGGAACCACAGGCACCGCAGTCAATGCCGCGGAGCGTCTTTTGAATTTCCTGAATGCGCTCCATCTTTTCCAGAGCTGCAGACAGATCGCTGTCCAGCTGCATGACGGGATTGGGTTCGGGCATGCTTTCCCATTTCATATCGTCCAGGGGACACTCGCCTACCGGCAGAACCGGTTCCGGCTGTCGCCGGAGCTGTTCGATGCGTGTCTGGGCGATGTAGGGGTTTTCCGCCGTGAGAGCGCCGCCCACGCAGCCGGGGGTGCAGGCATTCAGCTCGATGAGATCCACGTCGTTGAGCTTGCCGTCCTCCAGCGCTTCCAGAATGCGGATGATATTCTCCATACCGCAGACGGAGAGATGGTTGGAGATGGCGGCGGTGGTGGCCTGGCCGCCGTTCACAGCAAGACCGGCACTCTTAATGCGGGCCTGCAGCGTGGCACGGCGCTTGCCGCCGCGTTCCAGAACCGGAATCATCCGGGCTGCCACCTCGGCAATGGAAACAATGCCGTCCATGACGCATTCGCTGCCGTCCAGCGGGGCCTTGGCGCTGCTGCACTTGGCGGGGCAGGGGGAGATAAAGACGCAGCCAATATCTTCGGGGGGGAGGCCGGTTTTCCTGGCGGCCAGCCGGAGGGACCAGCGGGAGGCAACGTCCATGGGAGAGCGGTAGTTGAAAAGATGGGGCATCAGGGAGGGGAAGCGGTTGCGCACGATGCGCAGAACCACCGGGCAGGCGGTGGTAATCACGGGGCGCGGCATCTCGTCGGTCTGGAGTATGTGGTGCAGCAGGGCGGAGACTGCCTCCGCCGCCGCCGTTACCTCAAAGGTGTCGTCAAAGCCGATCTTCAGAAGGGCAGAGAGGATATCCTGTCGGCTGTAATTGCCGGGGAACTGCCCATAGAGACTGGGGGCGGGCAGGGCAATCAGGTACTTTTTCTTATAGAGCAGGTCATCCAGCGCGTCAACCCGGGCCTTCATGGCGTTGTGGGGGCAGACACGGATACACTCACCACAGACCACACAGCGGTCCCGCATGATAACGGCCTTGCCGTCGCGCACGCGGATGGCCTCTGTAGGGCAGCGCTGGGTGCAGGTGGTACAGCCCACACAGCGGGATGCGTCCAGATATATGGCGTCATAATCGATGGCCAAAAGAATCAATCCTTTCCCGTTCGTATTCGGACGGTGAGAACCGTACCGATGCCAATCTCTGTTTCAAGGAGAAAGAAATCGGAAAACTTTTTGATGTTGGGCAGACCCATGCCGGCACCGAAGCCCATGGAGCGGGCAGTACGGCTGGCGGTGGACCAACCGGGCTGCATGGCCCGCTCGATGTTGGGAATGCCGGGGCCGCGATCGGCGAAGACCAGCTCAATCTCGCTGGGGGAGATGTTGGCGGTGATGGTGCCGCCGTTGGCGTGGATAACCATGTTGATCTCCGCCTCGTAGGAGGCAACGGCTGCGCGCCGCACCACGTCCTGCGGAAAACCAAGATCCTTGAGCATTTTTTTCAGGCGGCTGGAAGCGTCCCCGGCCCGGGCAAAGCTGCCATCCACCACAAACTGACGGGTCAGGCTCATTGAGCGGCTTCCATGCCTCCCTGAGAGAGCAGACTGCAGACCCTGAACATATCGCAATCCGTGGCAAGGACACAGACGCTGCTGTTTTCAGCCAGCGTAACGATGCCGGCAGGGGGGGTCTTTCCCCGGACAAATACCACGCAGGCGCTGTCCTGCATGACGGCAGTACGGATGACCTGTGGATTGAGCAGACCGGTGACAAGAACATCCGGAGGGGTACCCAACGCGAGTACGTCGGAGAGCATGTCTCCGGCAAACACCGTAGATACCTCTCGGGACAGATTGTCCGCCGAGCAGTACACTTCCGCCTTCAGTGCTTGTACGATTTCATTAATCTTCATGCTAAATACGTTCCTCCCGGATGAAATCTTCCACCATTATACCATATTCCCCCCGCTTCGCAAGTGGCTATTTCCCGCTTGTCACAGCACCAAAGTTTCTGTATAATAAGGCCATACTTTTTTAAAGGAGGCGTCATGCATGGAAAAGTACGATGAGGAGATCTTTGAGGCTGTTGCCGACATAGTGGCTTCTGCTCTGGAGGAGAATGAGGTGGACATCAATGCCGAGGGCGGCAAACAGGTGGCGGAGTTCTTCCTGGCCATCTATGACGCGCTGGAGGCCAAGGGCGCGCCCAAGGGCCGTTATGAAGTCTATCAGGACAAAAACGAAGAATACCGCTTTCGTCTCAAGGCCGGCAACAATGAGGTGATTGCTGTTTCCGAGGGCTATAAGTCCAGGGCGGCCTGCCTCAAGGGCATCGAGAGTGTCAAGCGCAACGCTGCGGCTGAGGTCGTGGAAGAATAAGAAGATGAAAAACCGCCGTCCCAACGGGGACGGCGGTTTTTTATGTGCTTACTGCTTGCTCTTGATGTACTCGTCGATGGACTGAGCGGCGGTCTTGCCGGCGCCCATGGCCAGAATGACGGTGGCAGCACCGGTGACAGCGTCACCGCCGGCGAAGACACCTTCGCGGGTGGTGGCACCCTTCTCGTCGGCCACGAGGCAGCCCTTCTTGTTGGCTTCCAGACCCTCGGTGGTCATGCGGAGCAGGGGGTTGGGGGTGGTGCCGATGGCGTCGATCATGGCATCGACTTCCAGCACAAAGTTGGAGCCTTCCACGGGGACGGGACGGCGGCGGCCCTTCTCGTCGGGCTCACCCAGTTCCATGCGGAGGCACTCAATGCCGGTAACGCGGTTCTTCTCGTCACCCACGACCTTGACGGGGTTGGTGAGAAGCTGGAAGATGACCTCTTCCTCCTGGGCATGGTGGACTTCTTCCTTACGGGCAGGCAGCTCATCCATGCTGCGGCGGTAGACGATGTAGACTTCCTCGGCACCCAGACGCTTGGCGCAGCGGGCGGCGTCCATGGCCACGTTGCCGCCGCCGACCACGGCGACGCGCTTATGACGCTTGATGGGGGTGTCGTAGTCGTCGCGATAGGCCTTCATGAGGTTGATACGGGTCAGGTACTCGTTGGCGGAGTAGACGCCCAGCATATTCTCGCCGGGGATGCCCAGGAACTGTGGCAGACCGGCGCCGGAGCCGATGAACACGGCCTCAAAACCTTCTTCGAAGAGCTCGTCGATGGAGATGGCACGGCCGATAACGGCGTCGGTGACCACCTTCACGCCCATCTTCTCAAGGTTGGCGACCTCGCGGGCCACGATGTCCTTGGGCAGACGGAACTCGGGGATGCCGTAGACGAGAACGCCGCCGGCCTTGTGGAAGAGTTCAAAAACGGTGACGTCGTAACCCATGCGGGCCAGATCGCCGGCGCAGGTAAGACCGGCAGGACCGGAGCCGACCACGGCCACGCGATGACCGTTGGTCTGGGGCTTTTCAACCTCGGCGGAGGGCTCGGCGTGGGCAGCGTGCCAGTCAGCCACAAAGCGCTCCAGACGGCCAATGCCGACGCTCTCCCCCTTGATACCGCGAACACACTTGCCCTCGCACTGGTTCTCCTGGGGGCAGACGCGGCCGCAGACGGCGGGCAGACTGTTGGTAGAGGTGATGATCTCGTAGGCCTCGGCAAACTCACCCTCGGCCACCTTGGCGATGAACTCGGGGATGCGGACGTTTACGGGGCAGCCGCTGACACAGGGGCTGTTCTTGCAGTTGAGGCAGCGCTGGGCTTCAGCCTTGGCGGTTTCTTCGTCGTAACCAAGAGCCACTTCGTCAAAGTTCTTGTTACGAACCAGAGGCTCCTGCTCGGGCATGGGGTGCTTGCACTTGCTCATATCAGCCATGACGGACACCTCCCGTAAGACGGCAAACGTGATTTTCTCTTCTTTCCTTCTCTTCTTCGGCGTAGAAAGCGCCGCGGGCGATGATCTCGTCCCAATCCACCTGATGGCCGTCGAATTCGGGGCCGTCCACGCAGGCGAACTTGGTCTCGCCGGCCACAGTGACGCGGCAGCCGCCGCACATGCCGGAGCCATCGATCATCACGGGAGCCAGAGAGCAGATGGTTTCAATGTTGTAGGGCTTGGTGGTCAGGCTGGTGAACTTCATCATCATCAGGGGGCCAACGATGAAGACACGGTCATAATTGCGGCCGGCCTTGATGAGCTGCTCCAGCTTGGCGTTGCCGAAGCACTTCTCACCGTAGGTGCCGTCATCGGTGCAGATGTAGAGGTTGGTGGTGTGGGCGCGCATCTCATCCTCCAGGATGACGATGTCCTTGCTGCGGAAGCCGGCGATCATGTCGACTTCGACACCGCGTTCCCACATGCCCTTGGCCACGGGATAGGCGATGGCGCAGCCCACGCCGCCGCCGACCACGGCGACGCGCTTCAGGCTGGCCATTTCGGTGGGCTTGCCCAGGGGGCCGACCACATCGGCCAGAGCATCGCCCTCTTCCATGAGAGCCAGCATCTTGGTGGTCTGACCGATGGGCTGCATCATGATGGTAACGGTGCCGGCCTCACGGTCGTAATCAGCGATGGTCAGAGGGATACGCTCGCCCTTCTCGTCCAGACGCAGAATCACGAACTGGCCGGGGAGGCATTTGCGGGAAACCAGAGGAGCCTTGATCACATACTCCAGAACTGTGCCGGACGTGTTCAGCGTCCGCTTGCGAACAATTGGAAACATGAGACAACTTTCCTTTCTCTTACTCATCTGCACGGTGAGTTTTTTGAACAAAATTTTTACATACTGTTTGCTATTGGCAAAAAGTATTGTTTACTGCATAATTATAAACAGCTTAATCCGTGATGTCAAGGCAGGAAAGGCCTGTTATGCGAAATATTTATATAATTATCATACAAATTCTCGGAACTTGGGAATTCAGGGCAGATAGTGCCCGGAAACAATGCTGTCGATCACTACGGCATCGCAGATGCCGGAGGCAAGAGCGGTAAAGCAGCTCTTGATATCGTTGTATTCCCAGAGAGTAAGTGTATCAAAAATCTTGGTGTTGTCCTTCAATGCCTTCTCCGAAGTGCCGTCAGTAACGCCCACATTGTGGTTTTTCAGATCGCGGATCTTGTTGAGGCCGCTGCCCTTACGTACCACCAGCAAATGAGAATTCTCCATCCAGCCGGGGGAGAGGGAGTAATCGGCGCTTGAACTGTAAGAGGCGGGGAGCCAGGCGCAGTCCACATTGCCGCTGGCCAGCTCCACGGCCACGTTATTGGAGCTGATTTCCATATAGACGATCTCCCAGCCGGTCTTTTCCGCCAGAGACTTTACCATATCAGGAATCAGACCCACAAAATTGCCGCTGTTTTCATCCCGGTAGCAAAGGGGGGCAGCGCCGTCGGTGACACCGACCAGAAGGCGTTTGTCTGCAGGGATCTCCATGCCCAGTTCCGCCAGCGCGCCGTCGTTTCCCTCAAGGCAGGAATAGTCAGCCCCCAGATACTGCATGGATAGCCGGGAAAGAAGTCCTTCGGCAGCCATCTCTTCCAGTGCGGCAGAGACAATGTCACAGGTGACATCCCCGCTGCGGAAGGCAATGGCAAATTCCTCGCTGTCCAGTCGGGCAATGACCTCGTAGCCCGTCACACGGGAGCCGCCGCAGCCCGCAAGGCCGAAAAGCAGGATAAAAACAAGAAGCGCGCTGATAGCGCGGGAAAGTTTACTCATGAAAAGTCTCCTGAAACAAAAATAGTATCTGCCGGGAAAGCCCTAACAGATACTATTTTATTGCAAACGTATGAATAAATCAAGGTCAGTTTCGAATACGGTTCAAAAAAGCGCGGGTGCGTTCCTGCTGGGGATTGACCAGTACCTCGTTGGGACCGCCCTGCTCCACGATGACGCCGCCGTCCATGAAGATCACCTGATCGGAGACCTGACGGGCAAACTCCATCTCATGGGTAACGATGACCATGGTCATGCGCTCGTCGGAAAGCTGGCGGATGACTTTGAGGATCTCACCGGTAAGCTCCGGGTCAAGAGCGGAGGTGGGCTCGTCGAAGCAGAGAATGCTGGGGTGCAGTGCCAGCGCCCGGGCGATAGCCACCCGCTGCTGCTGACCGCCGGAGAGTTGGTGGGGATAGTGCCCGGCCCGGTCCCAGAGCCCGACCTTCTTCAGCAGTTCTTCGGCCTCGGCATGAAGCTGGTCCAGAATGGCCTTTTTATTCTGCTTGTAGTCGGGGCGTTCCTGAGCCAGCAACTCACCGGCGAGAGTGATGTTCTTGAGAGCCGTGTACTGAGGGAACAGGTTAAAGGACTGGAATACCAGACCGAAGTGCAGCCGCTTCCTGCGCCGCTCACTCTCCCGCTGGGTGGCGGGGTCAGCAGCATCAAAAAGCGTTTCACCGTTTACGAGGATGCGCCCCTTGTCCGGGGTTTCCAGAAAGTTCAGACAGCGCAGCAGCGTGGTCTTGCCGCTGCCGGAGGGGCCGATGATGGACAGGGCCTGACCCTTCTCCAGAGAGAAGCTGATGTCTTCCAGAACCGGGGTGCGGTCGAAGTGCTTTTCTATGTTGTGTACTTCCAGAATAGCCATGTGCAGCCTCCTCTCAGCGGAAATAGTCCAGCTTGCGCTCAAGCCGACCCAGCAGCACCGTCAAGATGCCGCTGAAAGCGAGATAGTAAACACCGGTAAAAAACAGGGGCCAGATGGCACCGGAGATGCCCTGCGAGCCTTTCTGGAAGGCCTGACCGGCCCAAATGATTTCCTGCAGGGCAATAATACGGGCAAGAGAGGTATCTTTTACCAGCGTGATAATCTCATTGGACATGGGGGGGACAATACGCTTGACCATCTGCAGGAGCTTGACCTTGAAGAAGATCTGGCTCGGCTTCATGCCCAGCACCAGTGCCGCCTCCGTCTGGCCCACGGGGATGGACTGGATGCCGCCCCGGTAGATCTCGGAGAAATAGCAGGCGTAGTTGAAGACAAAGGCCACCACGCTGGCAAGGAAGCGGCCACCCTCACCACCGCCCCAGATGTTGTTGTCCAGCACCAGTCCGGGGAAATAGTAGATGATGAGCAGCTGCAGCATCAGCGGGGTGCCGCGGACGATCCAGACTACGGTACGGGTCAGCCAGCGCAGCGGTCCGAATCCGCTCATGGAGCCGAAAGAGATGATAAGTCCCAGCGGGATGGAGCCAAGCAGGGTGAGGGCGAAAAGTTTGAGTGTGGTGACAAAGCCCACGTTCAGCGCGGGGATGACGATGGGAGCCTGTTGAAGAATAGTTGACATAATATAACCGCCTTGTGCTGTATATAATCGGCCAAAAGCAGAGAGCGTATTTTGCGCTCTCTGCTTTGCATATTACCGGGGGAAAGTTTACTGGGCAATGAGGGCGGCCTGCACGCCGTAGGTCTCGGCGGCGGCGATCATGGAACCGTCCGCGTAGGCCTGAGCGAAGTACTCGTTCAGAGCAGCCACCAGATCGGAACCCTTGCGGAAGCCAACACCGTACTCCTCGCTGTTAAGACCAACGGTGTAGGTGAGGTCGGCGTAACCGGTGCCTTCACCCACCATGGCGGCGGCCATCAGAGAGTCGATGACAGCGGCATCGGAGGTGCCGGCGGCCACTTCCATGAGAGCGTCAGCCTGGGTGAGAACGCCGGTGCATTCGTAGCCCAGAGCCAGAAGCTCAGCCTCACCGGCGCTGCCGGCTTCGGCGGCGAAGGCCAGTTCAGCAACACTTTCCACGGTCTGGTAATCGGCGGCCTTGTCAGCGGGGACGATAACCACCTGAGCGTTGTTGCAGTAAGCGTTGGAGCAGTCCATGGCGGCGGTGACTTCAGCGGTGAGGGTCATGCCGTTCCAGACACAGTCGATGTTCTTGGCGTCCACTTCGAGGATCTTGCTGCCCCACTCGATTTCGACGAACTCAACCTCGACGCCCAGATACTCGGCAAAGCCCTTGGCCATGTCGGCGTCAAAGCCGATCCACTCGCCGGCCTCGTTCTTGTAGTCCATGGGGGCAAAGTCGGTGATGCCGACCACCAGGACGCCCTTTTCCTTGACGTATTCCATGTCGGTGGGTTCGGCTTCCTCGGCGGGAGCTTCCTCAGCGGCAGGAGCCTCGGCGGGCGCTTCCGGAGCGGGAGCGGGGGCGGGCTCTTCCTTGGCACCGCAGGCGGCGAAGGACAGAACCATCATCAGAGCCAGAAGCATGGCGATCATCTTTTTCATGAGAATTGACCTCGTTTCTTTTTTATTGATGTTAGCATGATAGCACGTTAGCACGCTAAAGTAAATGGGCATAAACAACAAAAAGAGGCCGTATAAACGACCTCTTTCAGCTCTTTTCTATAAAACCGCCGCCCAAAAGACGATCCCCGTCGTAAAAAGCCACGGCCTGACCGGGAGTGGGAGCCCGGACGGCTTCGGCGAAGTGCAGCGTTCCGTCGGCATCGAGCCGCGCCGGGGGCGTATCGCTGCGGGAATGGCGGATGCGGGCGGTACAGTGCAGGGGAAAGACTACGTCCTCCAGCCACGAGAGCGAGCCGACGCGGATGCAGTCGGTATAGACCTCGTCCCCATCGGAGAGAACGACGGCGTTGTCCTCGGGGCGTATGGCCGAGACATAGATGCGTCTGCCCAGGGCGATGCCAAGCCGACGCCGCTGGCCAATGGTGAAGTGGTGAATACCCCGGTGTTGTCCCACGACTTTATCTTTATAAATGTAGGGCCCCGGGGGAGGCGTTTGCCCCCGACGCTCGATATAGGCGGCATAGTCCCCATCGGGGATGAAGCAGATCTCCATGCTGTCGGCGCTTTCGGCACTGGAGAGGCCCCACTGCGCGGCCATGGCCCGGACTTCTTTTTTCTCATAGGGGCCCAGCGGCAGCAACAGTTGCGCCGCCTGTTCCCGTTTCAGGCGGCAGAGCATATAGCTCTGGTCGTTGGGAGTCCGGCCCTTGTAAAGACGGCCGTCCTCACTGCGGGCATAGTGGCCGGTGGCGATGGCCTCTGCCCCCAGTTCATCGGCGGCGGTGAGAAGTGCCGCAAACTTCACGGCCCGGTTGCAGAGAACGCAGGGGCTGGGGGTCTCACCCCGAAGGTAGCCGGCGGCAAAGGGGGCGCAGACGTGTTCTTCCAGCGCCTCCCGAATATCCCGGGTGTAAAAGAGGATACCCAGCTCGGCAGCGGCCTTTTCGGCCCGCTCGGCCCCCGGGAAGCCGTTATCCAAATAGAGGCCGATGACTTCGTGCCCCTGTTCCAGAAGAAGACGGGCCGCTACCTGCGAGTCAACACCGCCGCTGAGACCGAGGAGAACCTTCATTTCCGGCCCTCCATCCAGACCATCAGAGCCGCCAGGTCTGCGGGGCTTACGCCGGAGATACGGCTGGCCTGCCCAAAGCTGGCGGGGCGGATGGCCATGAGCTTCTGTTTGGCCTCGGTGCGGATGCCGGGGATGGCTTCATAGTCAATATCTGCATCAAGGGGACGGCTTTCCATGCGCTTGAAGTCCTCGATCTGCCGGAGCTGCCGACGGATGTAGCCCTCGTATTTGATGCGCAGCTCCGCCTGTTCCCACACGGCATGGGGCAGTTCGGGACGCTCCCTGTCAAAGGGTGTCAGATCCACATAGCCCACCTGAGGGCGCCGGAGAAGATCGGCCAGAGAGAGGCCGGAAACCACGGTGGTGGTGCCGCAGCGCTCCAGAAGGGCGTTGAGTTCCTCGCTGGGGGGGACGTGGGTCTTTTCCAGACGGCGCTGTTCCCGTTCCACAGCGGCGTACTTTTCCTGCATACGGGCCAGGCGCTCATCGCTCACAAGACCGATCCGGTGACCGATGGCGCAGAGACGCTCGTCAGCGTTATCCTGACGGTGAAGCAGGCGGTATTCGCTGCGGGCGGTCATCATCCGGTAGGGCTCGTTGGTGCCTTTGGTGACCAGATCGTCAATGAGGGTACCGATGTAGCCGTCGCTGCGCTGAAGAATTAGTTCCTCGCGGCCCAGAATACGGAGGGCCGCGTTGACCCCGGCCACATAGCCCTGCACGGCGGCCTCCTCATAGCCGGAGGAGCCGTTGAACTGACCGGCGCCGTAAAGGCCCTTTACCTTTTTACATTCCAGAGTAGGGTAAAGCTCCGTGGGATCGATGCAGTCGTACTCAATGGCATAGGCCGGGCGCTGCAGCTCGGCGTGTTCCAGACCGGCAATGGAGTGTACCACCTCAATCTGCACATCCTCCGGCAGGGAGGAGGAGAGCCCCTGAATGTAAAGCTCCTCGGTGTCGAGTCCCATGGGCTCCACAAAGAGCTGATGCCGGGGCTTGTCCGGGAAGGTAACGATCTTCGTCTCGATGGAGGGGCAGTAGCGGGGGCCCACGCTCTCGATAACGCCGGTGTACAGGGGGCTGCGGTCAAGGTTTGCCTTGATGATGTCGTGGGTCCGCTCGTTGGTGTAGGTGAGCCAGCAGACGGCCTTGTTCTGAACAGGGCCCTCGGTTTCAAAGGAGAAGGGCTCCGTTTCATCCTCGCCCGGCTGCAGCGTCATCTTGCTGTAATCCACGCTGCGGGCGTTTACCCGGGGAGGCGTGCCGGTTTTGAAGCGGCGGATATTAAGACCGAGGGAGATGAGCTTGTCCGTGAGCAGCATGGCGGCCGCAAGCCCGTCCGGGCCGCTGTCGCGAAGCACATCGCCCACAATGGTACGGCCGCCCAGATAGGTGCCCGAGGCGATGACACAGGCTTTGCAGGCAAAGCGGGCCCCGGTATGGGTGGTGACGGAGACAACCTGTCCATCCTCCACGCCGATGTCCACCACCTCCGCCTGACGGAGCAGGAGGTTTTCCTGTTTTTCCAGAGTGGCTTTCATGACGGACTGATAAAGCCGCCGGTCCGCCTGGGCGCGGAGGGAGTGTACTGCCGGGCCCTTGCCCCGGTTGAGCATACGGTACTGGATACAGGCCTTGTCCGCCGCCCGGGCCATCTCGCCGCCCAGCGCGTCCAGCTCACGGACCAGATGGCCCTTGCCGGTACCGCCGATGGCCGGGTTGCAGGGCATATTGCCCACACTGTCCAGATTGACAGTAAAACAAACGGTTGAAAGCCCCAGCCGCGCGGCGGCCAGGGCTGCTTCAATACCGGCGTGGCCCGCACCGATGACGGCCACGTCTATGGTTCCCGCGTCGTAGATCATTCGCGGCTGATATCAGCGAGGATGCTGCGCACCAGGCGGTCCAACAGATCCACACTGTTAAGGTCGAGGGTTTCGTAGGGGGAGTGGATGTCCATAACATCGGGGCCGATGGAGATCATGTCCAGTTCCGGGGCCTTCTGTGCCCAGGAACCGCATTCAAGACCGGCGTGGACGGCCTCTACCACCATTTCTTCACCGGTGAGTTCTCGGTAGGAACTCAGGCACAGCTCCATGAGACGGCTGCCGGGCTTTTCGGGCCAGGCCGGGCTGCCGCGCATATGGGACATGGTGGCGCCGCAGGCATTGGCCAGAGTACGGTAGCTCTCTTCCATGCGCAGTGTAACAGCGGGCTCGGAGCTGCGCTGGTAGATCTCGCAGAAAATAACGCCGCTGCGGTCGTGGACTTCGCTGAGGTTGGCAGAGCTTTCCACCAACTCGGGGTGCAAAGCGGACATGGTATGTACGCCGATGACGGCCTCGGTCATAAAGCGCATCAGAGCCATGCAGTGGGACTGGGTAAGCACCGTTTCAGGCATTTCGGTGGGCTGCAGGGAGAAACCGGCGTTCTTTTCCTTGCCGCCGAAACGCATCAGGAAGCGTACCTGAGCGCTGCGAAGCAGGGATCGGAACGGATCCAGTTCGTTTTCGGGCACCACCAGCACCGCGGAGGCGGCGTTGGGGATGGCGTTGGAGGCGCTGCCGCCGTCGATGGTGGCCAGCTCCACATGAAGCCCGGCGTCCAGCGCGCTGCGGATGATGCCGGCGATGGTCTGGATGGCATTGGCGCGGCCGGTGTGGATGGTGGTGCCGGAGTGTCCGCCCAGAAAACCGCTGACACGCAGTTCCAGAGCGACACCGGCCTCGGGGGCCTTGCGGCTGGGTGCGAAGGAGAAGCGGTAAAGCTCACCGCCGGCGCAGGAGCAGCAGAGGCTCCCGGCCGTTTCCCAGTCCAGATTAAGAAGGTACTTGCCGTTGAGCTCAGCGCCATCGAGTTCGACAGCACCGCTCATACCGGTTTCTTCATTGACGGTAAAGATACCCCGCAGAGGGCCGCAGCGGAGATTTTCATCCTCCAGCAGCTGCTGGATCAGAGCCAGACCCGCTCCGTCGTCGGCACCCAGAGAGGAGTCCAGCGCCCGGAGACTCTTTCCTTCCCGAACCACGGTGATGGGAGAGGTGAGGGGGTCGTAATCGCTGCCGGGACGACCTACGGCAACCATATCCATGTGGGCCTGCAGAATGGTAAGCGGGGCATTCTCAAAGCCGGGGGCAGCGGGGCGGTCAATGATGACGTTGCCGATTTTGTCCCGCCGGGCCGTGAGTCCCTTGCTCAGCGCCCGCTCATAAAGATAGCGGCTGATGGCTTCTTCGTGACCGGAGGGATGAGGGATGGCGCAGAGAGCCATAAAATTATCTATAAAAATTTCGTTCATGACGGACAACTCCTTTTATTGCTTCCAAACCATCAGTTTAGAGGAAAAATGCTGAACTGTCAAGGGTTTCAGTAGACATCCGTTACATCCACCAGCTTTACCGTGACATCAAATTCGCTGCCGTCGCGGAAGAGGCTGAGCGTGAGCGTATCGCCTACGCCCAGCTCTGCGATCACGCCGGTAACGTCCTCAGTGGTCCGGGCGGGGTTTCCGTTGACGCGGGTAACCACGTCGCCCACGCGGATGCCCTGGGCCGCGCAGTCGGAGCCTTCACTGACGGCGCTGACATAAAGCCCTTCGGGGAGGGTGTAGTGTTGGGCGGCATCCGCGGGGATAGCACCCACTGTAAGGCCCAGTGCGGGACGGCCCAGCACACGGCCGTCTTTAAGAATGCCGTCGGCCATACGTTTGGCGGTGATGGATGGGATGGCAAAGCCGACGCCTTCAATGGTGACAGAGCCGGCGTAAGAGCTGCTCATCTTCATGTTGGTGATTCCGATGACCTGACCGGCCATATTCACCAGCGCCCCGCCGGAATTACCCTCGTTGATGGCAGCATTTGTCTGGATGAGGGTAAGGGTGGTACCGTTATAGGAGATGCCCCGGTCAATGCCGGAGATAATGCCATTGGTGAAGGTGGAGCGGAATTCCTCGCCCAGCGGGTTGCCGATGGCAGCTACCTCATCACCCACCCGGAGCTGGTCGCTGAGAGCGAATTCCGCAGCGGTGAGACCATCGGCATCGATTTTCAGAACGGCGATGTCGCTGCGGCTGTCGTTGCCCACCAGCTCGGCCCAGAATTCCCGGTCATCGTAGAGAACAATCTTGGCCCGGCAGCAGCCTTCGATGATGTGGGAGTTGGTGATGATGTAGCCGTCACTGCTGAAAATGAC
The DNA here is from genome assembly GCA_015068055.1 of Oscillospiraceae bacterium. The sequence goes on from SVLG01000003.1 coordinate 37,264, forward strand.
CCCGGTGCCCCAGGAGTAGTAGTCATCGTTATCGGCTTGGGGATAGGCGGAGATTCCCACAATGGAGGGGGCGCAGCGCTCGTAAAGCTCCTGCAGACCAAGCTTGCCCTCCTCGGCTTCCTTCAATTCCAGCACCGTTCCGGCCGGAGCCGTATGCCGGGGAATATCGCAGACCTCGGCGGCTTCATAACCGGTGTAGTAGTTTTCGAAATAGTCCTCGTAGTTTTCATAGAATCCGTCTTCATCCATGCCGTCGGGGCGGTCGAAGGAGAACTGATAACCGCCCTCCTCTCCGGGGCCGAAGTGGAAGCTAAAACCGGCTGCACTGCCGTTTTCGCCCTCCCTCTTGTCCCGGAAAACAAGGCAGGAGGCGGCAATGAGAACCAGCACCGAGAGCGTGATCATGGTGGTCTTCATGCCCCGCCGCTTTTTTGGGACCGGGGGTTGGGGCTGCGGCTCCGTATAGGGGCGGTACCAGTTGTTCTCCATAATTAAAAACCTTCCTTCTTTATTTGAGCGTCAGCGTAAAAACAAAGTCGGTGACGCCATCCCGGCTGGTCACGGCGATGTCTTCTCCGTGGTTGTTGAGTATCGTTTTGACGATGTAAAGACCCAGCCCCACACCGTCGCGGTTCCGGCTGCGGCTGCGGTCGGTCTTGTGGAAGCGGTCGAAGAGCAGGGCAATCTCTCCATCCGGGATGGTGTCGCCCAGATTGCGCACGGAAACATAGGCCTTGTCATTATCTTTCCAGAGAGACAGAGCCAGTATGCCGCCGCGGCGGGAAAACTTGATGGCGTTGTCCAGAAGATTATAGACCACCTGGGTGATGGCATCCACATCGCCCAGTACCTCCATGGGATCCTCCGGTACCTGAAAGTCCACGTCCAGCCTTTGGGCGTTGATCTTGTCGGCAAAATTGATGAGGGTCAGACGCAGGACTTCGGCAATGTCAAAACTCTTTTGGCAAAGTACGCTGCGGTCCTCGGCCTGGAGCCGGGAGAGTTCCAGCATGCTGCGCACCAGCCGGGAGAGCCGCTTTGTTTCGGCGGATATGGTTTCCAGATAGCGTTTCTGCCGTTCCGGGGGGATGGTTCCGTCCAGAATGCCGTCCACAAAACCGGAGATGGTGGTCATGGGGGTTTTCAGCTCATGGGAGACATTGGCCACGAACTCACGCCGCTGTTCCTCCGACTTTTCCAGCGAGGCTGCCATGGCGTTGAAGGCCTCGGTGAGTTCACCCAGTTCGTCGTCCCGGTCCGTGCTTTCCACCCGGACGGAGAAGTCGCCGTGGCCGAATTTTCTGGCGGCATCCGCCATGTCGTGGAGGGGTCTTGCCAGCCGTCGGGAGTTGAAGAAGGAGAGAATCAGGGCAAAGCAGAGCACCACCACACAGAGCATCAGGAAAAGGGGCATCACGGCCTGCCAGGCATAGAGAGCGGAGGAACTGTCCTGTGCCACAAAAACATAGCCCACCGGCGATTTGGCCGGGAAGGGCTGAGCCACTACAAAATGTTCGCTTTCATAAAAGCCGGACAGCGTGTCAAAGGCATAAAACTCCTCGGTCTGATACAGCGCCTGCATGACGCTGCTGTCCAGATACTGGCTGATGTGCGGGCAGTTTACCTGCCGGTCGGAGCAGGTAATCACAAAGCCGCCGCCGGTGGTAATGAAGATATGGCGGCCGGTGGAGGAGGCCACGGAACTGAGCATCATCCGGAGATCCAGCGAGTGAAGGTCACCAATGCGGGCATAGGCCTCGGCGGTGCGGGCCACCTCGGCAGCGTTGGCCTCCATCTGCTCTCTCGCCTCCGTCACGAAAAGAGTGCGGCCAATGGAAATAAAGGTGCTGGCCAGGAGGAAGAAACTGAGAATGACCATGGACACCGTGGCCAGAAAGTTTTTAAAGTATATGCTGCGCATGGCTCATTCCGTCAGCTCGAACTTGTAGCCAACACCCCAGACAGTGGCGAGGCTCCATTTTTCCGAAACACCCTCCAGTTTTTCCCGGAGACGTTTGATGTGTACGTCAACGGTGCGGGAATCGCCGAAATAATCAAAGCCCCAGACCTCGTCCAGAAGCTGGTTACGGGTATAAACCCGGTTGGGGGAGGAGGCAAGATGATAGAGAAGCTCCATCTCCTTGGGCGGCGTATCCACCCGTTTTCCATCCACCACCAGCTCATAGGAGTCAAGATTGATGGTGAGCTTATCAAAGCTGAGCTTGCGCTCACTGCTCTTTTCCTCGGCATCCGTCCGGCGCATTACCGCGTGGATGCGGGCCATCAGCTCCTTGACCTCGAAAGGCTTTGTCACATAGTCGTCCGCGCCCATCTCCAGACCGGTGATCTTGTCGGAGACTTCGCCCTTTGCAGTTAACATAATAATTGGGACCTGCGAGAAGCGGCGGATTTCCTTGCAGACCACCCAGCCGTCCACAACGGGGAGCATAATGTCCAGCAGCACCAGATCGGGTTCCTTTTCCTGGGCCAGACGAATGCCCTCGCCGCCGTCTGCGGCCAGAAAGACCTCAAAGCCGTCCTTTTCCAGGTACAGGCTCAGAAGATCGGCAATATTGATATCGTCTTCGATGATGAGGGCCTTTTTTCCCATGGCTTTGTCCGTCCTTTCCTGTGTAAGTCATGATTATATCATGATTATATCTCTTTTCCAATCGGGTGAATGAATAAACTGTTAAAAATATGAGGAACCTGGGACAATTGCTTTTGTGGCGGTGCTGTGCTAAAATGGAAAAAAATCTGGGAGGTGCTGTCATGACCACAGAGCGGGCCTATGCCAAACTGAATCTCTCTCTGGATGTGCTGGGAAAGCTGCCGGGAGGCTACCATGAACTGTGCATGGTCATGGAGAGCGTGGATCTCTGCGACGAACTGGAGATATCCCTTCGCCGCGATGGCGAGGTGCGTCTGGAAACGGCCATCAGCTGGCTGCCCCGGGACAAGCGCAATCTGGCTGTGGCCGCGGTGTACGCTTTCCGGGAAGCACTGGGGGATGAGAAGCTGGGTGCGGATATTCGCCTGAAAAAGCGTATCCCCGTGGGTGCCGGTATGGCTGGAGGCAGTACCGACGGCGCGGCGGTGCTGCGGGGACTCAACCGCCTCTGCGGCCGCCCCTTCGATGCCGAGGCCCTGTGCCGCATCGGGCTTACGCTGGGTTCGGACGTGCCTTACTGCGTTCGGGGCGGTTCCAGACTGGCCGGAGGCCGGGGAGAAAAGCTCGAGAGGCTCCCTATGCCGCCGGACTGTGCACTGGTGATTGCAAAGCCGGTCTTTTCCCTTTCCACGGCGGAGCTGTTCTCCCGTGTGGACAGCCGCAAGGCCAGAACCCGGCCGGATACGGTGGGGCTGATCCGTGCCATGGAGCAGAAGGACGCCCCCGGCATGGCCCGGCGTATGTTCAACGTGTTTGAGGACGTGCTGCCCCGCCACTGCGGTGAGGTGGCCGTGATCCGCGGCATCCTGCTGGAAGAAGGGGCTATGGGCTCCGTGATGACCGGCACCGGCAGCGCCGTTTTCGGCGTCTTTGCCGATGCGGCCGGAGCAGAGCGGGCGGCGCTTCGGCTTCGGGGGGATTACCGGGATGTTTTTACCGCCCGATTTATGGATGAACTGGAGATTTGAAGAATGAAGTTTTTGTATAAGCTGTTGCATCAGGATCCTCAAAGCCGGGACGGCGTGGTGGTGGCCACCTCGGCGCTGGGGCTTCTGCTGAATCTGCCCATCGCGGCAGTCAAGATCATCATCGGTCTGCTCTCTTCCTCTCTGGCCATTATGTCCGAGGGTGCCCATAACGCCGCTGACGCGGCCACCTCGCTGCTGACCATCGTGGGTACCAGACTGGCAGCCCGCCGTCCCACCAAAAAGTACCCCTTTGGCTTTGGCCGCATCGAGTATCTCACCGGTCTGGTGATCGCGGGGCTTATCCTCATTACCGGTGCGGAATTTCTGCTGAGCGCCATTGAGCAGATCCGCCATCCTGCGGCCACGGAGATTGCCCCCGTATCTCTTCTGATACTGGCAGGCTCTGCTGTGATCAAGCTGGTACTGGGCCTCTATACCATCCGCGTGGGCAGGGGCGTGGACAGCGCAGCGCTGGTGGCTCTGGGTACCGAGAGCCGCAACGACTGTCTCATGAGCGCGGTGACCATTCTTTCGGCACTGGTTTACATAATTTTCGGCGTTGCCGTGGATGCCTGGGCCGGTCTTTTTATCGCCCTGCTGATCATCAAGGCGGGTCTGGAACTGCTGTTGGAAACGCTGGACGATCTGCTGGGAACGGCACCCGACAAGGAACTGGCGGACAGGCTGTATAAGGAAATCCGGGCCTGCCCGCTGGTTATCAACGCGGCCGATATGTGTTTACATAACTATGGACCGGACAACTATACGGGATCGGTCAATCTGGAACTGGCCCACGATAAGACCGTAGAGGAAGTCTACAGCGCCATCCATGAGCTGCAGCTTCGAATCATGCATGAGTACGGCGTTACGATGGTTTTCGGCATCTATGCCGTGGATAACGTGGGGGAGGACTCCCGGGCGCTCCGCGCCTGTGTGGCGCGCTTTGTGCGGCAGGCAGAACATGTGGAGAGCTATCATGCCCTCTTTAAGAGCGAGAAGGAGAAGCGCATTTACTGCGACTTCATCGTGGACTATGAGCTGCGCGACTGGGAGGGCGTGGAGCGCGCCTTCGTCGCTTATATGGCGGAGCAGTACCCCGGTTACGACGTGGAACTGACCGTGGAAACGGAGTATATATAAAAGGAGCTGAAACATATGGTGCGCATGGAATCGGAACGCCTTTATATGGTTGATGCCCGGGACGAGGACATCCCGGCCATCATCGAACTGGAAAACCATCCGGAGAACAGAGACTTTATCTGGCAGGGCACCGTGGAGGAGCATATGTCCGAGATCCGGGATGGGGAGCATATGCTGCTTTTGTTCCGGCGCAAGGAGGATGATGCACTGGCGGGCTATACCCTCATTCATCAGAATTTCAAGTCGCATATCTTTGAAATCCGCCGCATCGCTGTGGTTTTCAAGCGTCAGGGTTATGGCCGGGAGGCCATGGAGCGGCTGATCCGCTACGCCTTTGAAGAGACGGAGACCAACCGACTCTGGCTGGATGTTTACACCGACCACCCGGTGGGTATCCATCTGTACGAGTCTCTTGGCATGCATAAGGATGGTACGCTGCGCCAGAGCTATCTTTCCGACCGGGGCTATCTGGACCAGATCATCTATTCCCTGCTGCGAAGCGAGTACGAGGAGAGAAAAGCGGAAGCATGAAGAAGAAAGCGTTTCTCGCGGCTTTTCCGCATACCATACCCATCTTTGTGGGCTTTCTCTTTGTGGGCGTCAGCTACGGTCTGCTGATGAAAAGTCAGGGATTTCCGCTGATCTATCCTCTGATGATGGGTATCATCATCTTTGCCGGCTCCATGCAGTTTGTCACCGTGGGTCTGCTGCTGGCACCCTTTAATCCCGTTTACGCCTTTTTTCTGACACTGATGGTCAATGCCCGGCATCTTTTTTACGGGGTGTCTCTGCTGGATAAATACCGTGATACCGGTTGGATGAAGCCCTATCTCATCTATGGCCTGATTGACGAATCCTTCTCCCTGAACTGCGCCGTCAGCGCACCGGAGGGAGTCGATCAAAACTGGTTCATATTCTTCATCAGTCTCCTGAACCATATCTACTGGCTGTTCGGTTCCTGTCTGGGCAGCGTTCTGGGTGACCTTATCCATATCAACACCACCGGCATCGACTTTGTGATGACGGCCCTCTTTGTGGTGCTGTTCATCAATCAGTGGAAGGAAGCCGATGACCATCGCCCGGCTCTGGCGGGTGTGGGCTGTACGGTGCTGAGTTTGTTTGTTTTTGGCAGTGAGCGCTTTATGCTGCCCGCCATGGGCGGTATTGTGATCTTCTTCCTCTGGCTGATGAGAAAGGAGGCGAAGGCATGAGTACGGCACAGATGTGGATTACCATTCTGATTGTGGGCTTTGCCACCATGCTGACCCGCTTCCTGCCCTTCCTCCTCTTTCCGGCGGGGAAAGAGGTTCCGGCCTTCGTGAGCTATCTGGGCAGGGTGCTTCCCTATGCGGCCATGGGCCTTCTGGTGGTGTACTGTCTCAAGGGGGTACCCACCAGCCCGGTCTACGGTCTGCCGGAGCTGCTGGGCGTGGCGGCGGTGGCCCTGCTGCATATCTGGAAGGGGAACACCTTCCTGAGCATTGGTCTCGGCACGGTGTTCTATATGTTTTTGGTACAGGTTGTGTTTTAAAAAGAAGAGGTTTCCCTTAAAGGGAAACCTCTTCTTTCACTTTCTTTTTGCGCAGGAGTCTTACCACCGCCAAGGCGACCACAAGGGCGGCGGCAAAGATGGGGACGGGACTCAGCTCAAAGGGAAGCTGTACCAGCGCAACGGCGCTGTCATCTTCGGTCCAGTCCATGATGAGATAGCTCTTTTCCACACGGAAGCTTTGCTCAACCCATTCTTCATCCCGCAGCACCAGTAGCCGGATGCGCTCCCGGTCGATTTCCTCGCCCAACCGCAGCCGCAGCCGTTCCGCCGTACCGCTGCCGCTGAAGGTGACGGAGTGCTTTTCCAAAAGCGTCTCGCCTTCAGCCAGCGGGGGACTGGCGTTGATACGGCCCATACGGACGCTGTCTCCTTCCAGGAAGTCGCCCTCCAGCAGCAGAAGAGCCAGACCGTTCTCATCCTTTTTGGAACTTTCAATAACCTTTTGATGGGGGATATAGAGAGCCTCAAAGCTCATATCAAAGAGAATCTCCGTGTGCTTTGCCTCGTCGAGACCGGCCCATTCGGCTTCACAGTCTTCCTTTTCCGGCAGGGCGGGGATGTCCTCCGCTGTAAGCTGACTGCCCACGGGTTTGCGGAGTTCTTCCACATTCTCATCGTCAAAGTGGAAACGAATGAAGGCACCGGTGAAAAGCTCGGGCAGATTTTCCAGCTTCAGGAACCTCTGCAGCTCCAAAGGCTCGGCCACGCCGGCATAGCTGATGCCGTCAATGGCACCGGTATCCGCTTCTACCGGATGGTAGTAGTTTCCGGCCATGAGGACTTCGTCTTCTTCGGGTTCCAGCGGCTCCGCGAAACCCAGAATGGCACCCTGCCGCTCCCGGGCATCCGTCAGGATGACCATACTGCGGCAGTCGGTGGCCCGACCGGCGCTGCCGGCGATGCCGCCCACATAGTCCGTACCGCTGACGACGCAGTTGGCGCTGCAGCTGCGAAGCCAACCCGTGCTGCGGCCCACCACGCCGCCCACATATTCTGCGGCGCTGCTGCCCACGCTGCCGGAGTTGATACAGTCTTTCACAAGACCGAGGGGCTGCCAGCCCACAATGCCGCCCGCGTGCTGCTTGGCGGCGGTGACTTCGCCGTAGTTGTCCGAGCGCAGGAGAACGGCCCGAATCCGGCTTTCAAACTTCATGGACTCGTCGCCCAGAAGCTCCAGATCCTCCAGCACGTCCAGATCGTTTTCCATGGCGATGGCACCGGCCACGCCGCCCACGTTGAGGTCGGCCAGAACGCTGCCGTGGTTTACGCAGTCCGCCACCTTGCCGATGAGTTCTTCCTCGGTGTCCTCATCGGAGACATCGGTGATGCTGCCGCCTACATTCTCCTTGGCCGCACCGATGGTGGCACCCATGGCGCTGATTTGTCCGGACAGTGCCTGCACATCCTGAGTAAGACCGTTGACGGTGGTGGTCAGTGTGCCGCTCATGGCATTGACTGTGCCGCCCATGGCGCTGAGGGAACCGGAGAGGACGTTTTGCGCCGCCTGCATGCTGTCAGGATCGGGGATGCCTCCGCCGCCCAACAGGGGGGTAAGAGCCTCCGCGGCGCTCTGCGCCTGTCCGTACAGGGTGTTCAGCTGCCCGTAGAGGGGTTCGGCGTTGCTCTGGGCATTGGCCGCCGTACGGTTGACCAGATAGGACATACCGCCCAGCTGCTGTTCCAGAATCTGCAGGGCATCTTCCGTGTATTCAATCAGGCTGTTGGGCTCCATCTGGCCAACAATGCCGCCCACTTCCTTGCGGCCCCGGACATCGCCGTAGTTGTGGCAGCCGCTGACATGGCCCTGCTGCGTACCGGCAATGCCGCCGATGTTGTAGCCCATGTGTTTATAGCCCACATCGCCGCGGTTTTCCGACTCCCGGATCACGCCGAGATTGAGACCGGCAATGCCGCCCACGTCGGTGACGGTGTTGGCGGCTTCGGTGCCGGTGAGGGTCTCCAGCTCCACATCCTCCAGCTCCACGCTGTTCTGCTGGGCGGTGATGTTTACCGCAGCACCGTTGAAGCAGGAGCGTACCACCCCGAGGTTTTCACCGGCGATACCGCCGATGAAGTGGTCGCCGATCAGCTCGCCCTTCATGCGGCAGTTTTCCAGAATGCCGGTAACGGTGTTTTTACCGGCGATGCCGCCCACCCGGTCGCCCCCGGAGACCGTGCCCTGGAAGCTGCAGTCTACAATGACGCCGGCGTTTTCACCGGCGATACCGCCGATGCAGCCCCGGCTGCCGCCGGGGGTGACACTGCCCTGTACATGAAGCTTTTCCACCCGGGCGTCCGCGGTAAGATAACGGAACAGGCCCAGAGCGGAGCCGTCACAGTCGATAAGGAGTCCGGTAATGCTGTGGCCGTTGCCGTCAAAGTGGCCGGCAAACCAGGGAATGCCGCTGAAGTTCACACCGTCCAGATCAATATCGACTTCCAGTCTTACGGAAAGACCCGTGCTGTAGCTGTCCAGACGGCAGTTTTCGGCAAAATCAAGAAATTCTTCGGCAGAACTGATATGCAGGGGGGGAGCCTCCTCCCCGGCGGCCAGAACACCGAGGCTGAGAGAGAAGGCAAAAAGGACGGCCCATGCCAGACGAAAAAGATGCTTATGCTTCATCTTCACTGCCTCCTTCTTCGGTGAATTCACCGCCGGTGGATACCGTGGCGCTGATATCGCCGCGGATTATGCCGCTGATATCCGCGTCCACATAGCCGGAAATATGGCCGCGTATGTGGCCATGAACCTGCACTTTGCCGTTGGCCTGCCGCTCCCGGGGTTCGAAGCCCTTGACATGGAAACGGGTGCGCTCGATGATGGAGTCGCCCAGCACCAGTATGGAGGGAAGCACAAAGAGAACGAGAACCACCGAAATGGCGGTACCGCGGCCGATGCAGGTACCCAGAATGGCGATGACCGGCTGGGCCGTCATATTGCCGATGAGGAGACCGGCTGAGGAGAGCATGACACCGGAGGTGAAAACGGTGGGGAAGGCGGAGTTTACCGCGTGGATGATGGCCTCCTTATGGGGATAGCGGGCCTTTTCTTCCTGGTAGTGGCTGGAGATTACGATGGCGTAGTCAATGTTGGCACCCATCTGCAGCGCCACCACGATCATATAGCCAAGGAAATAGAGCGGCGTATTGGTCAGCGTCGGTATGGAGAAGTTGATCCAGATACTGCCCTGTATGACCAGAATGAGAAGGATGGGGAGACCTGCCGAGCGGAAAGTGAAGAGAAGTATCAGAATAACGAAAAGGGCAGACAGCACACTGATGAGCAGGTTGTCGCGCTCAAAGGAGGCGGCCAGATCCCGGGAGGAAGTGGAGTTGCCCACCAGATAATAGTCTCCCTCATAGTATTGCCCGATGATATCCCGGACCTGCTGGAGGAAGTCGTAGGTGCGCTGGCCTTCCTCCGGGAGGTTTATATAGACCACCATGCGGCTGTATTCCTCGCTCTGCATCTGTTCCTTGGCCATGTCCAGCTGATCAAGCATGCCGCCCATCTCCCCGGCCATGCTGCCAAGATCGATGTTGCGGCTTTCCATCTGTTCCTTCAGATAGATAAACATATCGAAAAGGGGAACCCGGTACTCCTCCAGTCCGCTGAGGAGTTCGCCGTACTGGTCATTCTCCACGGCATAGGCGCTGTAAAGGAGCTGTACCACTTCAATGTCCATACCCAGCAGCTCCGAAAGCTCCCGGGGATTGAGGGCGTCGGTGAGCATATGCCCTTCCATGGCCTCAATGCCCGCAAGTCCCATGGTGCTTTTTACCTCGGGGAGGGTGTTGAGTTCGGCAAGAATCTTGCCCTCCGCCTCGTAATTGCCCCGGGGAACAAGAATGGCGAACATATTTGTCTCGCCAAAATTGTCAAGGATCTCAAAGTAGGAAATCTGCAGTTCACTCATCTTGGTGGACTTTATCTTGTTATAGCTGTAGGCAAAGGGGGCGTTGCTGGAGAAGTAATAGGCACCGATGAGGGAAAGCGTAAAGAGGATGGGCAGCACCCGCCGCATTTTTACGGCGAATTTGCCTACAAAGTCGATGTTGGGCAGGAGCTTTTTATGCCGTGTTTTATCCAGCAGCGGGCAGAAAAGCACCAGTAGTCCCGGCATGAGTGTAAAGACGGAGAGAAGGCTCAGGAATATGGCCTTGATAAGCACATAGGCCATATCTCTGCCAATGCCGAATTCCATGAAGCTCAGGGCGAAAAGACCGCCGATGGTGGTGAGAGAGGAGGCACTGATCTCCGGAATGGCTTTGCTGAGTGCGGCAATGGCACTCTCCCGGGCCGGCTTCGTCTCGTGTTCGTCGGTGAAGCGGTGGCAGAGGATGATGGCGTAGTCAATGGCCAGCGCCAGCTGCAGTACCACGGCCACGGCGTCGGAGATGAAGCTGATGGTACCGAGAATGAAGTTGGTGCCCATGTTCAGGAGGGCTGCCGCCGCAAAGGTCATCAGCAGCACCGGCACTTCCATGTAGGCCCGGGAGGTAAGCGTCATCACAATGAAGATGATGATAACCGCAACAATGAGGATCACCAGCATCTCTCCGCGCATAACGCTGTTTTCGTCATAGCCTACCTGCGTATAGAAAGCGGTGTCGTAAGGCGCCAGCATTTCCCGGATCTCCGCCAGGGCGTTGGTGCTGATTTCATCGAAGTTGCCGCCGTCGAAGTTTACGTCAAAGAGGGCCGCCGCATTGGTGTAATGCTCCGGTGAATCATCAAAGGTTACCATGGTAACCCCTTTGATCTTCGCGATCTCGTTGGCCAGTTCCTGTGCCGTTTCAAAACTCACGTTGCTGACCATGATCTGGCCCATGCCGTACGTTTTGAAGTTGCGGTTCATGGCCTCTACGCCGAGCCGCGTCTCCGTGCCTTCGGGAAGATAGGCCGTTACGTCATTTTCCACATGCACCCAGCCCATGGCGTTGATGCAGAAAACGAAGGCAAATATGTACAGAAGAAAGATCTGGTTTCGTTTGTCCACGATAAAGGTTGCCAGTCTTTCGATGAAACCGCCGCTTTTTTTCTCTTTCATGTATCGAGCCTCATTTGTTGAAAAGGTTAACCTTTATTATAATAAAAAACCATGCAGAGAGCAAGGACGGATTTTGCCTGCTAAGGTTTGGCGTTGGCTTCTTTGATCATCAGGGATTCAACGGCCAGTGCCAGCTGTCGGCTGTCTTCGGACAGACCCAGAAAGGAGGGGGATACGGCATGGGGCAGGGAGAATGTTATGTCAACTAATCCGCTGTCGGGGACGGTGAAGGTAAAAACTATATCCTGGTCGTTCCCCACCATGGTATCCATGACGCAATGACCATTGACAGCAATGGAAACCTTCTGCGCCCCGCCGAAAACGTCCAGAAGAGTCAGCCGCGCCGTCAGCGTTTTGTCCCAAAAGTCCTTGTCCAGCCGGAATACGATCTTTGCCTCCGGTTTCTCTGTCCAGCTGTGTGTTTTCTCCGGATGGGAAAAACCCTCCTGCGCATAGTCTCCGGCGTTGTAGCCGTCCTGCGTGAAGGTTATGGGCTGCGACGGATCGTAAAGACTGCACAGAAGCAGGCTCTTGCTGCGGGGGACGGAGATATATCGTTCCTTTTCGTCAAGCTTCTGAAGCTGCGCGGCAAACCATCGCATGTCCTCGCTGCTGCCGAAGACGGAACGCTGCAATTTGTCGGCGTCTTTCCGACTGGCCAGGATTTTTCGTATGAAATCGCGCTCATCCCGATAGAGAACCGGGGTTTCGTAGTCGTAGCCGCCGTCCGTGTGAGCGATGCGGGAATAGAATGTTGAGGGCAGAGGATTGTACAGGGCGGGGTGTGTATCCAGTGCATAGCTGGCCGGCGGCATCATTTCGGTGTATAGAAGGGGTTTGCAGATATACACCATATAGCTTTCCCAGAGGAGAGAGGTGCCCAGCAGCAGACAGATGCAGGTGTTGACGGCGCCTGCGCTGGCCTTCCCTGCAAAGCAGTCGTCCCAAAAGACGGTGATCGCAAAAAGAAGAATAAGCACAGACCAGGCGGAGTATCTGGCGATACCGGTCATACCGGAGTTTATATGGGACATAAAGGAGTAGGCGAATACAGTGGCAAGAAAGGCTGCAAACATGACAGCAAAGCGGGGTTTGCGTCGGATCAGAGAAATAACGGCCATGAGGAAGGCGAGGGGGAGAAGGAGCGGATAGTAGGGGAGAATGCCAAAGTTGAGATCAAAGAGATAGGCGCGCATATGTGCCCAAACGAGGCTGCCGTCGATCAGAAAATTATCGTATGAAGCCGTCAGGTTGATATAGCCGGTGTGGTAGTAATTGTACGCGAAGGGAAGCAGACCAACCAGAAAACAGCAGCCGAATTTTACGGTGCGCAGGAGGGCCGGTGGAAAGTATTCTTTCCCAAAGCTCTTTGCCTTGAGACCGGCATACTCTTCCCGGAGAAACTCTGCGATCATAAAAAGACCCGCGGCCAGCGCTGTGGGGTTCATGGTACCGGCAACAGAAAGAAAGAGTGCGGCTCTGTTCCATTGCCTGTTGTGCCAGAATACCATGGCGCATCCCAGCAGGGCGGCAATCAGCACCTCCGCCGAAACCCAGGTGTAGTAGAAGCGTATGGTACCGAAGGCCAGCAGCAGGATGAGCATGAGCCGCCGGCCGTGGCTGATGTTCAGCCTTCGGTGAACCAGCCACAGCATGCCTGCGTAGGCCAGCAGATTGGTCAGCGGAAAAGCATAGACCACAGGCAGTTTGAGGATGCGGAAAAGACAGAGAAGGGGCAGGCAGGCAATGGAGTAGGTGGGGAAGTAAAAGGTGAGTTCCTCACCGCTGCGGGTAAAACGACCGGAGAGAGCAAGAGGATAGTCTTTCCATTCCGGAATGGCTTCATGGTATAAGAGCACATCTTCATTGGAAACGCCGAATGTCCCGTCGTTCATCATTGACACCGCGGCCAGGGCATAGTCGTCGCACTCACCGTAGGGCAATATGTCGCTCATGGAGAAAAGGACCAGAAAAAAGCTCAGGTAGACGAGGATAAAACCCTTTGTCAAACGGTTTATTCTCACAGGAAAAGTCTCCTTGTTTGTGTTATACGGATACTTTAGCATAGGATAATCCGGTTGACAATGCCCGTGTTTGTGCTATGATTCCGGAGGGGAAAAGGGGGGTAAGCATGATTGATCTCCACTGCGATACGCTTTTGAAGTGTTTTGAAAAGAGAGAGTTCCGTCTGCGCAGAAACGATGGGCACATCGATTTGGAGAAGATGCGCCGGGGCGGTCTGCGCGCTCAGTGCTTCGCCATCTATGTTCCTACCCATGAAGAAGATGTCGGCCTTGCGCCCATGGATTATTATCGGGAGGCCGTGAAGCTTTTCCGCAAAGAGCTGGCGGAAAATGCAGATATCATGGCCCAGGCCCGGACAGCCGGGGAAATCGTGCAGAATATGGACGCCGGAAAACTCTCCGCCCTTCTCACCGTGGAAGATTCCGTGGCTCTGGAAGGGGATATCCGGCGTTTGGATGAGTTCTGGGCGGACGGGGTGCGGATGGCATCCTTCACCTGGAACTATGAAAACTCTTTGGCCTACCCCAACAGCTTTGATCCCGGGGAGATGAAGAAGGGGCTCAAGGACTTCGGCTTCGAGTGTCTGGAGCGGATGAATGCGCTTGGCGTGGTGGCGGATGTGTCCCATCTCTCGGAGGGGGGCTTCTGGGATGTTGTGAAGCACAGCAAAAAGCCTTTTGCGGCCAGCCATTCCTGTGCCCGGACTCTCTGTGACCACAGCCGCAATCTTACGGATGCGCAGCTGCGCGCCATTGGCGAGACGGGCAGCGTGGTGGGTGTGAATTATTGTGCGGAGTTTCTCCGGGAGGGGGGCACACGAAGCTGCATTGGAGATATTGTGCGCCATCTGGACTATATGCGCCGGAAGGCCGGCATCGATGCGCTGGCGTTGGGCAGTGACTTTGATGGTATAAGCTGCGAACTGGAGCTGGCAGACTGCTCCTGGCTGCCCCGGTTGGTGGATGCCCTCGGTAGCTGCTTTACCGACGGAGAGATCGAAAAAATCTGCCGGGGCAATGCTCTGCGGTTGTTCAGGGACGTCATTGGAGAATAAACGAAATCTGGCCTGTACCGTGTGGTACGGGCCAGATTTTACGCGGATTTCACAAAAGCTTTGCACCAATTCTGTCGCAATTGTCGAGGGGAAGCTATATAATGCATAACGTTGCGAAAAGAAAGAAATAAGAAAAACTTCCTGAGGAGTAAGAAGTTTATGACGATGTATGTTTTGAAAGTAATCGGGCTGCTGGGCGGGCTCTCCCTCTTCCTTTTTGGCATGGATATTATGGGCAAGTCCCTGGAGCATACGGCCGGCGGCAAGCTCCAGACCATTCTGGCCCGCATGAGTTCCACGGTACCCCGGGGCTTTTTCCTTGGTATGGCCGTTACGGCTGTGATTCAGTCTTCTTCCGCTACCACCGTCATGGTGGTTGGCTTTGTTAACTCCGGCATCATGACGCTGCATCAGGCGGTGGGCGTTATCATGGGCTCCAACGTGGGTACCACCATCACCGCGTGGATTCTCTCCCTCTCCGGTCTGGAAGGCGACAGCTTCCTTGTGCAGTTTTTCAAGCCCGCTACCCTGGCTCCGTTGATGGGCAGCATCGGCATTGCTCTGCACCTTTTCACCAAGAACGATAAAAAGCGCAGCGTCGGCAGCATCCTGCTGGGTTTCATGGCTCTGATGACCGGCATGAGTCTGATGAGCGATTCCATGAGCTTCCTCCGGGAGGAGCAGTGGTTTGCCGATCTTATGGTGACCTTTTCTAACCCCTTTATCGGCATCCTGATGGGTGCGGCGCTCACCGCGGTAATCCAGTCCTCCTCCGCTTCCGTGGGTATTCTCCAGAGCCTTTGCTCCACCGGTGTCGTCACCTTCGGCAGTGCCATCCCCGTGATCCTCGGCCAGAACATCGGTACCTGCGTTACGGCCCTGATGGGTGCCATTGGTGCCAACAAGAACGCCCGCCGCACCTCCATGGTGCATCTCTACTTCAATATTGTCGGCTCCCTGCTCTTTGTGCTGCTCTTTTACGGCATCGGCCTTGTACATCCCTGGACCTTCCTCGGCAATACCGCCGGTGCTGCCGACATCGCCCTGATTCATACGAGCTTTAACATTGCGGCTACCGCCGTGCTGATGCCCCTGAACCGCGTGCTGGTGAAGCTGGCGGAACTCTCTGTTCCCGACGATAAGCACACGGAGGAGACGGTGCTGCTGGACGATCGTCTGCTGGCTACCCCCGCCGTGGCCGTGCAGCGCAGCCGTGAAATCGCTTCTGCCATGGCCTATAACAGCGCCGAGGCCATGGGCCTTGCTCTGAGTATGGTTCATGCCTTTGATGAAAAGACCATGGAGCGGGTGGTGAAACTGGAGGACAGCACCGACCTCTATGAGGATGCTCTTGGCACCTATATGGTAAAGCTCTCGGCCTGCCGCCTCAATAAGCGGGACAACCAGACTCTCAATACCATCCTCTATGCCATCGCTGACGTGGAGCGTATTGCCGACTATGCCCTCTCTGTGGCCAAGGCGGCCAAGGAACTCCATGAGAAGAAGATCCGTTTTTCCGATGAGGCGCTGGAAGAACTGAAGGTTCTGGAACGGGCTGTGCTGGACGCTGTGGACAGCACCATCGCCGCCTATGTGTCCGATGACTTTGAGGAGGCTACCAAGGTGGAGCCTCTGCAGCAGGTGGTGGATACGCTGGTACGCGAGATTAAGTCCCGCCATGTGCGCCGTCTCCGGGACGGCCAGTGCCGCATCGAGTATGGCTTTGTTCTGGATGATCTGCTTACCGCCTGTGAGCGTGTGGCAGACCGCTGCTCCAACATCGCCGTGGAGATGCTGCAGGTGGCAGAAGGCAAGATGGAAGCCCATGGCTATCTGGGCGCCCTGAAGGCCGGCGAGCTGGACGAGAGCGACAAGTTCAACCGCCGCTATGAGAAGTATCTGGCTATGTATGCCTTCCCGGACGCAAAATAATTATGTAAACTAATAGCGGCGCCGACGGCGCCGCTATTGCTTTTTGGAAAGAAATGGGATATAATGCCGCCATTGGGAAATACAGGAGGATGAAAATATTATGTCAACTAATCTTTCCGAAAAAGCCCTTGGTATCATTCGCAAAATGCAGCGTAATGAGATCACCGAGAGCCATATTTACAAGAAGATCGCCCGCTTTGCCAAGGGGGAGGAAAACAGGGAGACGCTGCTGCGCCTCTCCCGGGAGGAAGAAGCCCATTACCAGATCTGGACCAAGCTTACCGGTGAGGAGCAGAAGCCCCGTAAGTGGGATGTGTTCTGGTATCCGCTGATGGCCCGGGTCCTTGGTTTTACCTTTGCGGTGAAGCTCATGGAGCGGGGCGAGGAAGCGGCACAGGATGAATATGAGCTGCTGGCTCAGGAGGTCCCAGAGAGCATTCAGATCCGGGCCCAGGAGGAGGAACATGAACACGCTCTTCTGGACATGCTGGACGAGGAGCGGCTGCAGTATGTGGGCAGCATGGTGCTGGGCCTTAACGACGCCCTGGTGGAACTCACCGGTTCCCTGGCCGGCTTTACCTTTGCCATGCAGAACACCCGGCTCATTGCCCTCTCCGGCCTCATCATCGGCATTTCCGCCACCTTCTCCATGGCCTCCAGCGAGTTTCTGGCCGCCCGCAGCGAGGGCCGTGACGATGCGCTGAAGTCCTGCAGCTACACGGGCATCGCCTATCTTCTCACCGTGGTGGCCCTGATCGCACCCTATATTCTGTTCCCCGTGGGTCAGTACCTTGCTGCGCTGGTCTGCATGCTGCTGATCGTGGTGCTGATCATTGCGGCCTTTACCTACTATACCTCTGTGGCGCAGGATCAGCCCTTTGGCTCCCGCTTCAGCGAGATGGCCCTCATCAGCGTGGGTGTGGCCGTCATGAGCTTCTTCGTGGGCATTCTGGCCAAGCGTTTCCTCGGTGTGGATATTTAAATTATGTAAACTAAAAGCCGACCCGAAAGGGTCGGCTTTTTCTCAGAGATAACCCCGCATATCGTTGCAGAGCTGCTGTTCCAGATTGATGAGCCGTTTGGCGATATCCTTGGAGACTTCATCAGCGGCCTTGTACTGGTTGAGGTACTGGTTCAGACTCTTTACGCCCATGTTGCAGCCGTCGGTGAGGAGGTCGGCTGCAGTTTTGTCGGAAGGTTCCATGCCCATCATCACGTTGGTTTTGATCCAGCTCATGCCCGCGGCGATGGGGTTGGGGTCCTTGCCGTCGTCGTGGTATTGGCAGAGAAGGTTTTCCACCTCCATGCCCAGCTTCTGATGCTCCTGCTTGCAGGCGGAGAGGGTGTTGCGGAAGGCGCTGCTCTTCACGTCCCGCAGCACATCGTCGATGGAGTTGACTCCCATTTTGATGCCGGCGTCGCATTCCCGCAGCAGCCGGACAGTGTCTTTTTCGATCATAATTGCGCATCCTTTCGTTTGGTGTGGTCTTAGTATGCGCAGAAAAGGCGGAATGAAACCTGAGGTTGCGTATTTGCAAGAGCAGGTTGGTGGATGGAATGTGGTTTTTTCGCTATACTGCGCGGCAGAAAGGAGAATGAGTACATGAGTTTTTCTGAAAATCTGAAAGCAGCCCGGAAGGAAAAGGGCCTTTCTCAGGAAGATCTGGCGGAGACGCTGGACGTAAGCCGACAGGCAGTCAGCAAGTGGGAGCAGGGGGAGAGCTATCCCGAGGTGGAGAAGCTGCTGCAGCTCTGTGCGGCGCTGGATGTATCCATGGATGAACTCTTTGGCAGAGAGCCGGGCGAAAAGAGGCAGAAAGCGGAGGCCGCGCAGGGCATCACCATCCGTGCGCCCATCAGCGGTGCCATTGTGTTCTGCCGCAAGATTTTAAGCAGCGGCGAGTATTACAGCCGCAAGGGGCCGAAGTTTGCTCTGATGGGCAGCGATGGAAGTGCATCCTTCTGGGGCGAGAATACAAGCTTCTTGGGCTGGTATGCGGACAGGGAGACGCTGCAGCGGGAAATGGACGCCATTGCGGCTGCCATGGAGGCCCGAGAGCCAAGCTATACGCTCCAGTGGGCGGTCAGCGATGAGCAGCGAAATAAACGGACAAGGAAGATCCTTTTGGCAATCTGTCTTGCGGTCCTTGCTCTCTGTATCCTCAGCTGCAGCGCGTAATACTTGCAGCAGCGATACACATGGTGTATAATGTGCCCATACGGAAAAGGGAGAAACGTTATGGGACTCTTTACAAAGAAGGAAATGGACAGAGCTGCGGCAGCGGGATTCTGGACGTGGTTTTCGGATCAGGAGGAGCGCATCATAGAGGCGCTGGGCCGCTATGACATGGACATTGTCCGGGAGATCGACGCTTACCTTGCGCCGGTGTTTCCTTACTATAAAGAAGAACTGGAGTTTCAGCTGGGCTTCCATGAGGGAGCCGGTGAATTTATCTTCTTCCATTTGGGCGACAAGCATCTCAGCCGGGACAGCGAAGCCTTTGTGGCCGCGATGCCCCAACCCCTTCGGGAACGCTGGTTTTTCACTGTGGAGGAATAAAAAGATTGAAAACATGCCCCCGTCTCCTTGAGACGGGGGCACGTTTTAAACTTCGATCAGATGAGAATGGCTGATGCGCTCCTGCGAGTAGAGGATCACATGATCCCCCGCCATCAACCGCAAATCGCCTCTGGGCACCAGCATGGTGCCGCTGCGCTTGACCATGACGATGAAGGTCTGGCGGGATATGTCCAGCTCCCGGATGAGAGCGCCGTTCCAGGGGCTTTGTTCCAAAAGAACCAGTTCTTTCAAGTCGATGTGTTTATCGTCCTTCAGCGCCTCTGCTGCCAGAATGAGTATGTCATCAATCTGCAAAACCACGTCGCCTCGGGGAACAATGTTGTCCTTGCCCCGGCGGATCATGGCGATGATCATCCCCCGGGGAAGATGGAGCTCATGGATCTCCTTGCCAACCCAGATATCCCGTCCGTGGAGCTGGATTTTGATAAAATGCACATCCTCCTCGCTGGCATATTCGCTGACGCGCTTGATGCGTGAGTACTGGTCAACGAAGCCTGCGGAAATAATACCGGTGGGGATGGCGACCATGCCTACGCCGAGGAAAGAAATGAAGAGACCGAAAACCTTACCCATGGTAGTCACCGGGTAAATGTCACCGTAGCCGATGGTCAGAACCGTGGAGGCGGCCCACCAGAGACCGGAGAAGGCGTTGGAGAAAACCTCGGGCTGGGCCTCGTGTTCCAGACTGTACATACAGAGGCTGGAACCCAGCATCAGCGTCAGGATGATGAACACAGAGGAGATAAGCTGCTGCTTTTTGCTTGCGATGACATCGGAGATAATGCGGAGAGAATCATAGTAGGCGTTGATCTGAAAGAGACGGAGGATGCGGATCACACGGAAAATCTTGAAAACCGTGGCACCGGCCGGGAAAAAGAAGGGCAGGTAATAGGGGAGGAAGGACAAGAGGTCAATGATACCTGAAAAGGACAGTATATATTTCAGAATGGCCTGCGGCTCTGTGAGGCCGGGAAAGGTGAAGTAAGCGCACCAGACTCTCAGCCCATAATCCAGAGCGAAGAACGCCACGGTAAGCGCCTCGATGCTCAAAAGAAGCGTTCCGTAGCCTTCCTCCATGCGGTCAAAGGTAAAGAGCACCACCGATGCAATGTTGATTACCACAGCCAGCATGCTGACAATATCGTATGCCCGGCTGAAGTATTCACGCGTATCGCCGATCTTGACAAGATGTGCCACATAACGGCGCACCCGCGTCCAGTTGATCTGTTTCTTTTCCATGCTGTCCTCACAAACAATTTATACTTGAAAAAGATTATCAAACCTGCGGATAAAAGTAAAGAGGAAGTCCTCTGACCTCCTCACAAAACCGCCCAACAGATCCAATATAACATCATTATACACAAATATCCATACATATAATAACCAAAATTTGGATATAATTATTATGAAACATCCCATCTTGAAAAATGGACGGCTCCGCGGTAACATTAAAACAACAAAAGGAGTGAGTCCAATGTACTAAGTAATCGGACAGTCCGAAGAAAGAGAGGTTAACCAATGATAGAACCCACCTGCTGTGTGAAATGACCCTTGGATCTTTGAGGTGATAGCCAAAAGATCCGGGGGTCATTTCTTTTGTATCTGTGTCCGTCCCGAAAGGGGCGGTTTTGCTTTTCTGCACAAAAAAATCGAATTTATAACTTGTAAAATCACCGTTTCACAGCTTGCTTTTTTCTGCCGGAGGTCTATACTGAGCGGCGCTGAAATTAAAGAAAGAAGATGCTGATATGTCTGTTTTGCTTTCTGTCTCCGTTGCTGTTCTGGCGGGTCTTATGATGACCCGTGTGGTGCATCCGCTGAAGCTGCCCGATGTTACCGCCTATCTGCTGGCAGGTGTTCTGATCGGCCCTTATTGCCTGGGCGCGCTGGGCATTCATGGCCTTGGCTTTACCAGTGCGGAGGCGGTGGCTTCGCTGTCGCTGATGGCCGAGGTGGCGTTGGGTTTCATTGCCTTTGCCATTGGCAACGAGTTTCGTATTTCGGCCCTGAAGCATACGGGACGTCAGGCGGTGATCGTTGGCATCGTGCAGGCTCTGATGGCTACTCTCTTTGTAGATGTGGCTCTGTTGGGGCTGTATTGGATCTTCCCCGGTGTGATCACTCCGGCTCAGGCCATTACTCTTGGTGCCATTGCTACCGCCACGGCCCCGGCGGCCACGCTGATGGTTGTGCGCCAGTACAAGGCCCACGGCCCCCTGACCGACCTGCTGCTGCCGGTGGTGGCTCTGGACGACGCGGTGGGTCTTGTGGTCTTTGCCGTCTCCTTCGGCATTGCCCGCACCCTGAGTACGGGCGTGGTGGATCTCGTTTCCATTCTGCTGACGCCCATCGTGGAGATCTCGGCGTCACTCCTGCTGGGTGCCGCCCTTGGCTGGCTTCTGACCCAGCTGGAAAAGCTTTTCCATTCCAACACCAACCGTCTGAACCTGACCATTGCCTTTGTATTCCTGACGGTGTCCCTGTCCATGAGCAGCTTCGAAATCGGGGGCGTTCATGTGAGCTTTTCCTCACTGCTCGTCTGCATGATGCTGGGTACGGTGTTCTGCAACCTCTGCCCGCTGTCTCTGGATCTGATGGAAAAGGCAGATAAATGGACCTCGCCGCTGCTGGCCCTCTTTTTCGTTGTCAGCGGCGCGGAGCTGGAGCTGAGCGTGTTTGGAAGCGGAACCGTCATTGGCCTCGGCGTGGTCTATATTGTGTTCCGTTCTCTGGGCAAGTGCTTTGGCGCCTATGTCAGCACCCGGGCTACCCACTGCAGCAGCGCCGTCTGCAAGTATCTGGGGATCACGCTGCTGCCGCAGGCCGGCGTAGCGCTGGGTATGTGTCTCACGGCCCGCCAACTGGGCGAGGAAGGCGACCTTATCCGCAATATCATCCTTTTCTCCGTGCTGATTTATGAGTTGTTCGGCCCCATGTGTACCCGCTGGGCCCTTACTCAGGCCGGGGACATCAAACCCAAGTCCGAGGCCATCAAGAACCGCCGCGAGGAAAAAATCAAGCATTATGAGGAAAACCCCCATCCCCGTCAGCGTCATTACCACTGAGACTATGCAGACTTTTGCAAGCGGCCGGAAAAAGCTTCTTGCATTTTGAAAAAGATGGGTGTATGATAATTAAAAAGTAAATACAGGGGAGCTTGTGTCGGCAGGCTGAGAGGAAGTCATCCAACTTCGACCCTATAACCTGATGCGGATAATGCCGCCGTAGGAAGTCATACACAGGGATTTTTTACAGGAGGCATTGTTATTGCCTCCTGTTTTTGCTTTTATAACCGAAAATGCAGGGGAGCCTGTAGGAACAGGCTGAGAGGCAGCTAAAGCTGCGACCCTATAACCTGATCTGGATAATGCCAGCGTAGGGAGCGAAAAAACGCCGTAAAAACGCGTTCTTTGATGCATCTTCGCCGGGATTGTCCGGCGGAGATATTTTTATTTTTGGAGGTAAACACCATGAAAGCAAGTATCGCGATCCAGGTCCTTCCCGTGGCTCCCAATCAGGATGAGCTTCTTCGCATCGTCGATGAAGTGATTGCCTTTATTAAGAGCAGCGGACTGCACTGTCATGTAGGGCCTTTTGAAACCACCATCGAGGGCGATGATTATGACCGGCTGATGGACATTGTCAAAGAGTGTCAGCATGTTGCCATCCGCGCCGGTGCGGAAAAGGTTTCCGCCTATGTCAAGCTGGTCTATCGTCCGGAGGGAGAGATTCTGACCATCGACCAGAAGATCACAAAACATGCTGAGACGTAACGCCCCCTCCGGGATCGCGCTTGCGGCCCTGCTGCTTGTGTGGCAGCTGATCTGCTCGCTGGGCTGGGTGCCGTCCTATATGCTGCCTTCTCCTGCGGCGGTGCTGCGGGCCTTTGTCTGTGAACTGCCCCAGTTCTGGGAAAACGCCCTGATCACGCTGCAGGAGGCCTTTGTCGGTTTGCTGTTGGGAGTGGCTGTGGGCTTTCTGGCGGCGGTGCTGATGGATGCCTTTGACATGCTGTACAAGGCATTTTATCCGCTGCTTATCATCACGCAAACCGTTCCGTCCGTTGCCATTGCACCGCTGCTGGTGCTGTGGTTTGGCTATGGCATGCTGCCGAAGGTGGTTTTGATCGTGATCGCCACCTTTTTTCCCGTGAGCGTAGGGCTGCTGGAGGGGTTTCGCAGCGTGGACAGGGATGCGGTGGCCCTGCTGCGTTCCATGGGGGCAAGTCGGCTGCAAATCTTCCGCTACCTTAAATTCCCCTCTGCTTTGCCTCAGCTTTTTTCCGGTTTGCGCATCGCGGCGGCCTACAGCGTGGTGGGGGCTGTGATCAGTGAGTGGCTGGGCGGCTTTGGCGGTCTGGGCGTCTACATGACCCGCGTGAAAAAGGCCTTTGCCTTTGACAAGATGTTTGCCGTGATCTTTCTGATCTCTGCCATCTCTCTGGCTCTTATGGCGGCGGTGGAGCTGGCGGAGAGAAAATGTATGCCGTATCGTTATTTGAACAACCATAATCAGGAGGATAAACCATGAAAAGAATAATCGCTTTTGTTCTGGTACTGCTGTTTGTGTGCAGCTTTGCAGGCTGCCGTGCGGAACCGGATACCATTACCATCGTTCTGGACTGGACACCGAATACCAACCATACCGGTATCTTTGTGGCCGAGGCCAGGGGATACTTTGAAGAAGCAGGGCTGAAGGTGGAAGTGGTGCAGCCGCCTGAGGACGGAGCCGTTACGCTGGTGGCCTCCGGTAAGGCTCAGTTTGGTGTATCCTTTCAGGACTCTCTGGCCCCTGCTTTTGTGGGCGAGGAGGCCATGCCGGTGACGGCTGTTGCCGCCGTTATCCAGCATAATACCTCCGGCATCGTGTCCCGGGCCGGTGAAGGCATGGATACCCCCAAAGGGCTGGAGGGCAAAAAATACGCCACATGGGATCTGGATGTGGAAAAGGAGACTATCCGGGATGTGATGGAGGCCGATGGCGGTAACTTTGATCTGGTGGAGCTTATCCCCTCCACGGTCACCGATGAGGTGTCGGCGCTGCGGAGCGGCTCGGTGGATGCCATCTGGATTTTCTATGGCTGGGCCGGCGTTGCCTGTCAGGTGGCCGGTCTGGAAACGGACTACTTTGACTTTGCGGATATCGACCCCGTGTTTGACTACTATACCCCGGTGATCATCGGCAACAATGCCTGGCTGGACGAAAACCCCGAAACAGCCAGGGCGTTTATGGCTGCCCTTTCCAAGGGCTATACCTATGCTGCCGAAAACCCCGAAGCAGCGGCCGACATTCTGATGGAGGCGGCTCCCGAACTGAAAGCCAACCGTGAGCTGGTGTATGCCAGTCAGGAGTATCTGGCCGCAGAGTACATAGCGGATGCGGCGCGCTGGGGCGAGTTTGATGGGGCGCGCTGGGCGGCGTTCTTCAACTGGCTCAATGAAAATGAGCTGTTGGAGGAGAAAATTGATCCGGCCCACGGTTTTACCAACGACTACCTCCCCGGCTGACATGAAAAAGCTGGAAGTAAGAAGCGTCTGTAAAAGCTTTGAGGGAAGGGAAGTCTTACGGGACGTTTCCATGGAACTCAGGGAGGGAGAGCTGGTGAGCCTGCTGGGGGTCAGCGGCGGCGGGAAAACCACGCTGTTCAACGTGATCGCAGGGCTTCTCTCTCCCGATAAGGGAAAGGTTTTACTGGACGGAGAGGATATTACCGATCAGCCGGGACATATAAGCTATATGATGCAAAAGGACCTGCTGCTGCCCTTTCGCTGTATCGAGGACAATGTGGCCCTGCCGCTTCTGATAAAGGGTGTAAAGAAAAAAGATGCCGGGCAGCAGATGGACTCGCTGTTTGCGCAGTTTGGGCTGGAGGGCACGCAGAAGAAATACCCGGCGCAGCTTTCGGGCGGTATGCGCCAACGGGCAGCGCTGCTGCGTACTTATATGTTTTCCCGGGAAGTGGCACTGCTGGACGAGCCATTTTCCGCTCTGGATACGCTGACCAAGAGTTCCATGCACAGATGGTATCTGGGGGTGATGGAGAACATACGGCTCTCAACGCTGTTTATCACCCATGATGTGGATGAGGCCGTTCTGCTTTCCGACCGGGTCTACCTCCTGACCGGTTCCCCCGGAAAAATCGCGGGAGAGATCGTCATTCGGGAACCCAGACCCAGGCGTGACGATTTTAACCTGACAGCGGAGTTTCTGGCGTATAAGCGTCAGATCCTGGGCTTGCTTGGCAAAGGAGGAATTGTGTGAGGCGCTGTGTCATTGTGGGCGGGGCTTCTATCCGGGACTATGCTTTTATCCGGACACGACTGCGCCCGGATGACTATGTTGTTTACTGTGACAGCGGTTTGAAGCATCTGGAGGCCCTGCGGGCGGAACCGGGCCTAATCGTCGGTGACTTTGATTCCCACGCGGATCCCCGGCTGGACGTGGAAACCATCGTTCTCCCCTGCGTGAAGGATGATACCGATACGGTATTTGCCGTCAAAGAAGCGGTAAAACGGGGCTTTGAGGACTTTCTTTTGATTGGCGTTGTGGGGGCGAGACTGGATCACACCCTCGGCAACGTGTCCATCCTGCTGTATCTGGAGTCTATCGGAAAGAAAGGCTGCATCATCGACGATTACTCCGAAATGGAGATCGTGTCGGATAAGCCGGTTGCCATCGGGAAGGAGTATCCCTTCTTTTCTCTGCTGAATATCTCCGGCTGTGCCAAAGGAATCAGCATTCATGGGGCAAAGTATCCACTGGATCAAGCTGAGATCCCCTCAGAATATCAGTATGGCATCAGCAACGAGGTGCTGCCGGGGGAAACAGCACGGGTCACGGTCCAAAACGGCAGACTGCTCCTGATAAAAGTTTATAAGGATAACCAATAAACAAAAAAGAGGAAGTCTTTCGACTTCCTCTTTTGGTCCGAGTGACTGGACTTGAACCAGCGGCCAGCCGACGCTTCGCGTCCGGCAGGCCGGCGGCGGATTTAAATGCGGAGGCCGCTGGTTCAGAAACCGGCCACGCAAATGAAAAAAGCTCCGAGAGCAACGCTCTCAGAGCTTTTTTGGTCCGAGTGACTGGACTTGAACCAGCGGCCTCCTGAACCCCATTCAGGCGCGATACCAAACTTCGCCACACCCGGTCAGCTTGGCCATAATAGCATACCCGTTTTCAAAATGCAAGCCCTTTTTCAACTTTTTCCAAAAATTTTTCAACAAAAAAGGAGACGGTTTCCCGTCTCCTTTTTGGAACTTACGAAACTCAGGCTTCGACCAGAGCCTTGGTGTCGCGGGCGATCATCAGTTCCTCGTTGGTGGGAATGACGTAGACCTTGACAGCGGAGTCCTCAGCGGAAATCTCACGCTCTTCGCCGCGGCAGTGGTTCTTCTCGGCGTCGATCTTGATGCCCAGGAACTCGAGGCCTTCGCAGATGCTCTCACGCATGGAGATGGAGTTCTCGCCAACACCGGCGGTGAAGGTCAGAATGTCCACGCCGCCCATGGCAGCAGCGTAGGAGCCGATGAACTTGCGGACTTCGTAGGCGAACTTGTCCAGAGCCAGCTGGGCGCGCTCGTTGCCCTCGGAGGCGGCGGCGTCCAGATCACGGAAGTCGGAGGAAACGCCGGAGAGACCCAGCATACCGGACTTCTTGTTCATGATGTTGAGAGTCTCGTCCACGGTGTAGCCGCGCTGATTCATCAGGTACTGGATAACAGCGGGGTCGAGGTTACCGGTGCGGGTGCCCATGGGAACGCCGCAGAGAGGAGTGAGGCCCATGGAGGTGTCCACGCACTTGCCGTCGATGCTGGCGGAGAGAGAGGAGCCATTGCCCAGATGGGCGTTGATGACGCGGCAGCCGGGCTTGTTCATGATCTCGCAGGCGCGGCTGGAAACGAAGCGGTGAGAGGTGCCGTGGAAGCCGTAGGAACGGACGGAGTCCTTCTCGTAGTACTCATAAGGCAGGGCGTACATGTAAGCCTTGGGATCCATACCCATGCCGAAGGAGGTGTCGAAGACAGCGACCTGGGGAGTCTTGGGCATAACGGCCTGGCAGGCCTGGATGCCGAGGAGGTTGGCGGGGTTGTGGAGGGGGCCCAGGGGGAAGCACTTCTTGATGGCTTCGATGCAGGCGTCATCCACGATGCAGGACTGGGTGAACTCCTTGCCGCCATGCACCACGCGGTGGCCAACGGCACCGATTTCGTCCATGGTCTCCACCACGCCGTACTCGGCGCTGACGAGCTTTTCCATGACGGCCTCGATGGCTTCCTTGTGGGTGGGGAAGGCGAGGTCGGACTCGAAGGTGGGCTTGCCGTTTTGGGGCTTGTGAGTGAGACGACCGTCGATGCCGATACGCTCGCAAAGGCCCTTG
>SVLG01000004.1 GCA_015068055.1 Oscillospiraceae bacterium
TTGCGGCCGTTGGCGGTGGACATTCTCTTGCGGAAACCGTGCTCCTTGGAGCGCTGACGCTTCTTGGGCTGATAAGTGCGGATCATGTGGGACACTTCCTTTCTTATTTCTCAACTATACTCGACGGTGCCTTGCACCGCAGTTGGCATAGAAAACCGACCGGTCAGGGGCCGGCAAAGATGAATTATATAGTATAAGGGTGTCAAATGTCAATGCTTTTTTCGAAAAAACAATGCCCCCGGAATATCTCGGAGGCATTGCAGGGATAACCGCAAGATATAGTTATTTGAGTGCGGCGATCAGCTCGCCAAGCATGGGTTCAAACTTGGCACCGTAGGTGTGATCGGGGTCTCCGGCGCTGTTGCGGATGCACTTCACCGCATAGTCCGCGGCAATGGCGGCGGCGTCGCAGGCGCTTTTGCCCCGGAGAAGCGCGCCCACAAAGGCGCTGGCATAGATGTCGCCGGTGCCATGGCAGCTGTTGGGGAGCATCTCGTGCTCATAATAGCTGTACTGCCCGCGCTCGGATACCACCACGCCGGTGCGGCCGGGGGTGTAGGAAACACCGGTAAAAACCACGTTCTTTGCGCCGAGAGCGTGGAGCTTTTGGAGGAGGCTGTCGATAAAGGCGCGGTCATATTCTTTGGTGTAGGCTGTACCCGTCAGGAGGCAGGCCTCGGTAAGGTTGGGGAGGACATAGTCCGCCTGTCCCACCAGCGTCTTCATGGCCTCCACAAAGTCCATGTCAAAGCCGGTGTAGAGCTTTCCGTGGTCCGCCATGGCGGGGTCCACCACCTTGATGCAGCCCTCTCCGGCGGTCCTGGCCATGATCTCCTTCACATAGTCGATCTGCCTCTGGCTGCCCAGATAGCCGGTATAGATGGCGTTAAAACGGATGCCGGCGCTCTCCCAGTGGCGGCAGATGGCGGGCATGTCCTCGGTGAGATCCCGGAAGGTAAAGCCGGTGAAGCCGCCGGTGTGGGTGGAGAGGACGGCGCTGGGCAGCACGCAGGTTTCGTGCCCGCAGGCGGAGAGGATGGGCAGGGCCACCGTCAGCGAGCACTGGCCCAGACAGGAGATATCCTGTATGGTCAAAACACGGTTATACATAAGAATCGCTCCTTTGGAGGTTTTTTCTTTATTATACACGGTTTTGGCTATATGAAAAGAGCCAAAACGCAATGATTTTATAGGACCAGATTCCGCGCTCCGGCGGGAAACCTTTGGTTGCGAAATGCGGTGAAACCCGCTATAATTCCCCCATACCACCGAATGGAGGCGCTGCCCATGATTTTCGACACCCATGCCCATTACGATGCCCACCAGTTCAACCCCGACCGCCATGAAGTCCTTGCCGCCCTGCCGGAAAAAGGGGTGCAGCTGGTGGTGAACCCTGGCTGCGACGAGGCAAGCTCCCGGATGAGCATTGAACTGGCCGCAAGGTACGACTATATTTATGCCGCCGTGGGCTGGCATCCGGAGGAATGGGAAAAGTGGGACGAGCAGAGCATCCACACCCTTCGTGAGCTTTGCGCCGCCCCCAAGGTGGTGGCCATCGGTGAGATCGGCCTCGACTACTACTGGGATAAGGAACACAAGGAACTCCAGAAGGAGATGCTGACGGCCCAACTGAAGCTGGCCCGGGAACTCGATCTCCCTGTGATCATCCACGACCGGGAGGCTCACGAGGACTGCCTCGACATGGTCTCCTGCTTTCCGGGGCTTCGCGGCGTGTTCCACTGCTACTCCGGCAGCGCCGAGATGGCCAAGATCCTTGTGAAGGACGGTTGGTACCTGGGCTTTGACGGGCCCATTACCTATAAAAATAATAAAAAGGCCGCCGAAGTGCTTTCCGTTGTTCCCATGGAGCGCATTCTGCTGGAGACCGACAGCCCCTACATGGCCCCCGTGCCCCACCGGGGTAAGCGCTGCGACTCCTCGATGCTTCCGCACATGGCGGAGAAGGTGGCGGAGGTCAAGGGCCTTACGGCCGAAGAGGTGCTGCGTCTTACAAACGCCAACGGCCGGCGGCTCTTCGGCTTGGAAAAGGCTTGACAGCCCAAAGGGAAAAGGGTATAGTCAGCCTGTTACTTTAAATAATAAAGGAGGACAAGGCGGTGCATTGTGTCATTCCCGAGGGCTACAGCCCCAAACTGAACGTGTACGAGACCCAGCGGGCCATTGAATTTATCAAGCGGAGCTTTCAGAAAAATCTGGGTTCGGCGCTGAATCTCAAGCGCGTGTCCGCGCCTCTCTTTGTCCGTGCCGATACCGGCCTCAACGACGATCTCAGCGGCGTGGAGCGGCCCGTGGCCTTTGATGTCCCCGCTGCCGACGGAGGCGAGTTTCAGGTGGTGCAGTCTCTGGCCAAGTGGAAGCGCTGGGCGCTGAAGGAGTATAACTTCTACACCGGCAAGGGTCTCTACGCCGACATGAACGCCATCCGCCGGGACGAGAGCAAGCTGGACAACATCCACTCGGTCTACGTGGACCAGTGGGACTGGGAGAAGGTCATCCTGCCCGAGCAGCGGACGGAGGAATATCTCCGCGAAACCGTCCGGCGCATCGTCACCGCCATCTGCATGACGGCGGACGAGCTGGAATGGGAGTTTCCCCAGCTGCGCAATACCCTTTGCCGTGACACGTTCTTCATCACCAGTCAGGAGCTGGAGGATCGCTACCCCGATCTCACCCCCTCCCAGCGGGAGAACGAGATCACCAAGGAGCATCCCACGGTCTTCCTGATGCAGATCGGCAAGGTGCTGCGCTCCGGCAAGCCCCACGACGGTCGCGCCCCGGACTACGACGACTGGGAGCTCAATGGCGATATCCTTTTCCGCAACACCGTGCTGGACCGGGCCTTTGAGATCAGCTCCATGGGCATCCGCGTCTCTCCCGAGAGTCTGGATAAGCAGCTCACCCTCTCCGGCCGCAACGAGCGGCGGAGCCTGCCCTACCACAAGGCCCTTCTCAACGGGGAGCTGCCCTACTGCATCGGCGGCGGCATCGGCCAGTCCCGTCTCTGCATGCTGCTGCTGGGCTGCGCCCACATCGGCGAGGTGCAGTGCGGCGTCTGGGACCAGGAGACCCAGGCCGACTGCAAGGCGGCCGGCATCAACCTGCTGTAAAAACGAAACGACCACCCGAAAGGGTGGTCGTTTTTTCAATCTTTCCACACAAAGTTGAAGTGGATGGACTCGCCGCCGTCCACCACGATGCTCTGCCCGGTGCAGAAAGTGTTCACCGCCGTGAGGAACCAGGCCCATTCGGCGATCTCCTCCGCGGTGGCCCAGCGACGAAGGGGCGTTTCCTCCATGATCTCCGCCCAGAGTGCGGGGTCGTTTACCACGCAGTCGTTGAGGGGGGTCAGCACCCCGCCGGGGTCGAGACTGTTGCAGGTGGCGCCGTATTTGGCAAGGCGCAGGGCTGCGTTTTTGGTATAGGCGATGACGCCGCCCTTACTGGCGCAGTATTCGGGGAACTCCGCCCCCGTATGGCCGCTGGCCGAGCCGATGTGCAGCACGGAGCGGATGGCGTCCTGCATGGCGTACTTTTCCGTGACGCGGATGAGGGCCTTCAGGTTGATGTCGATGTCCGCCTCATTCTGGGTACCGGCGCTGTTGATGAGGATGTTGATGCCGTCAATTTCCGGCAGCGCTTCCCGGATGTCGCAGCGGTGGTGAGTATAGTTTTCGTTTACAATGCTGTCCGCCTGCCGGTCGATGCCGATGACCTGGTGGCCTTCCCGGAGAAAGCGCTCCGCAATGGCCCGGCCGATGCCCCGGGCGGTGCCGGTGATGAGTACCTTCATGCCGTCTCCCTCCTCATATAATCAAGATATTCCTGCCCCACATTATTCTCCCGCCAGCGGCGGCAGATGCGGTAACCCATGGGGGAGAAGAAGATCTCCATCAAAAGCTCTGCCACGGCGCCGGTGAGGGCGCACATGGCGCACTGGAGCAGCGTCCAGTGGAAGCCGTCCCAGTAACGGGGGGCGAAGTATAGGAACACGATGACGGAGAAAATGAAGTTATCCATAAACTGCCCCACAAAGGTGGAGACATAGGTGCGCACGGCATAGGCCAGCTTCCCGTGGGGATTGCGGCAGAAGAAGCGGCCGAGGGCGTGGTTGAGACCGTTGTTGATGACGCCCGAGGACAAAAAGGCCACGGTGCTGCCCAGTAGGATGAACCAGGTGCCGCCCAGAATGCTGTCAAAGGCGCTGTAGTCCGCGGCGTTGGAGGGGATGACGCTGGCAATATAGAAAATGAGGCAGGTAAGCACATTGATGGCGGCGGCAAGCACCGTGATCTGGTTGGCGGCCTTGGGACCGAAGTGCCGGGTGATGATGTCCATGCACATGAAGGAAAGCCACGAGATCAGCATACCGCCGTCCAGCGCGATCCATGGGAGCTGCAGCAGGGTCTTGTTGGCCAACAGGTTCATGGAGATGACGCTGACCACAAAGAGCGTCACCACCGTGGCGGGGACGCTGCGCAGCAAGATGGCAAGGCCGGCCTGTTCCCGGCGCAGGTAGTCTTTCACGTTGAAAACCTTCCTCTTTGGATTATTATTTCAAAGACCGCGGGCTGTCTGTAAGACCAAGGAGCCAGTCCAGCGAAATATTATAATGCCGGGCAAGGATGATGAACTTATCCACACCCATCATCTGTGTACCGGTTTCCCATTTGCTTACCTGTTGTCTGGTGGTTTTCAGAAGTTGTGCAACGTCTGATTGGGTGAGGTCATGATCCTCACGGATCTGCTTGAGCCGTTCAAAGTATTCCATACCGCACCTCCTTATAATAAAATTATAACATGAACTCTATAAGATGCGCTTGACGTGCGCCTCATAAGGTGCTAATATAATAATGCACCTTATAAGATGCTTTGGAGGTTGTCATGCAAAGTGTTTTTATGCTGTGGAATGGAGAGATTGAGCCTATTCTCAGTTCGGGAAAAAATCATCCCGAATTAAAACAGCTGCTTGAACTGTCGGATCGGCATTATCGAAGGCTCGCAGAGGTGTTGGGCGGGGAAGCGGAGACGTTGGAAAAGTATAAAGATGCTCTGGAAGAATACATAGCCATCAGCCGGGAACGGGCGTTTTTAAGTGGATTTTCTCTTGGCCAGCGCTTTTTTGCGGAAGCGTTGGCCGAGACGGAGAGGATGGGGGAACTGCGGTGAGCGCGTTCATATAAAAAACTACCAAAGTACCGCGATCCGTGCTATACTGACTTAAACTTACAGGAAAGGTTGTGGCGCCATGGCGGGCGGTATGCGGGGGCTTGGCCCCAGAGGATTTCTGACAGACGAGGAAAAGGCAAATATGCCCAAGGTGAGCTGGGCGCTCATCAAACGCATCCTCTCCTATCTTGTACCCTACTGGCCGCAGTTTCTGATGGTCTTTGCGGCCATCCTGCTCTCGGCGGCGGTGGGTCTGCTGCCCAGCATCATCACCGGCCGGGTGGTGGACGAGGCGCTGGTGGGCAAGGATATGCGCCTTCTCATCCAGCTGCTGCTGGCGGCCTTTGCCACGCTGACCGTCTCGCAGCTCATCGGTGTGCTGGAGAGCTATATCAATGCCTGGATTTCCCAGCGCATTATCTATGACATGAAAAACGAGATGTACGACCATCTCCAGCATATGCCCCATTCCTTCTTCACCACCGAGAAGCAGGGTGATATCATCACCCGTATGAACACGGACATCTCCGGTGTCAGTTCCGTGATCTCCGGGACGCTGGCCAGTGTGGTCAACAACGTGGCCACGGTCACCACAACGCTGGTGGCTCTGCTCACCATGAGCTGGCAGCTGGCTCTGGTGGGTATTCTGGTGATTCCGCTGCTGGTGCTGCCCAGCCGCAGCGTAGGCCGCAGCCGCTGGCAGCTCCTCACCGAGAGTCAGGCCAAGCAGGACGAGATGAACCAGCTGATCAACGAAAACCTCAGCGTCAGCGGCTCCCTGCTGGTGAAGCTTTTTACCCGGGAGAACACGGAATATGCCCGCTTTGAAAAGGTCAACAGCGAGGTAACCGCTCTTGCCATGCGCGAGCAGCGCAGCGGCAAGTGGTTCCGCATGGTTATGGGTATGTTTACCCAGATAGGCCCCCTGCTCATCTACTTTGCCGGCGGCTGGCTGATCATTGCCAAAGCCGACCCCACGCTTACCGTGGGTACCATCACCGCCACCGTGGCGCTGGTGAACCGGCTGTATCGGCCGGTGGAGTCCCTGCTCAACATTCAGGTGGACTTCACCCGCTCTCTGGCCCTCTTTACCCGCATCTTTGATTACTTCGACAAGGAGCAGACCATCACCTCCCCCCGTCATGGCTGCACCCCGGATATCCGGAAAAAGGACATTGTCTTCGACCATGTGTCCTTTTCCTATGACCAGAAGGACCCCCTGCTCACCGATATCCACTTCACCGTCCCCGGCGGCAAGATGTATGCCATCGTGGGCCCCTCCGGCTCCGGCAAGTCCACCGTGGTGAACCTCATCCCCCGGCTTTACGATGTGGTGGGGGGCAGCGTATCCGTAGCCGGCCACGATGTCCGGGAGTTTGATCTGGCGTATCTCCGGGGCAACATCGGCGTGGTGACCCAGGAGAGCTACTTCTTCAACGGCAGCATCCGGGAGAACCTCCTCTATGCCAAACCCAACGCTTCCCAGAAGCAGATCGAGGCGGCCTGCCGCATGGCCAGCATCCATGACTTCATTGTCTCCCAGCCTCTGGGCTACGACACCCCTGTGGGCAACCGGGGGCTGAAGCTCTCCGGCGGCGAGAAGCAGCGGCTGAGTCTTGCCCGGGTGATTTTGAAGGATCCGAAGATCCTCATTCTGGATGAGGCCACCTCGGCGCTGGACTCTATCTCCGAAAATGCCATCCAGACAGCGCTGGAGCATCTGATGGAGGATCGCACCAGCATCGTCATTGCCCACCGGCTCTCCACCATCCTCAAGGCCGACCGTATTCTGGTGGTCAAGGGCGGCGTTATTGCCGAGCAGGGCACCCACGAGGAACTGCTGGAGCTGGACGGCGTGTACCGGGATCTCTACGAGACCCAGTTCCGACTGGTCCTGGACGCCGAACAGGATAAAGACGGGGAATGAAGCGCATCCGTCTGCCTCATTATGATTACAGCAGCCCGGGATACTGTTTTCTGACCGTCTGTAAGGATAAGGCCCCGATCCTCTCCCAAATCGTAGGGCACTCCCTCCCGGGCGGGCCGCAAAAAAAGGAACCCCACAGGGGTTCCTTTTTTATATTCAATATCCGATTGCCAGACCCAGCAGCAGCAGTGCGCTGGTCAGCAGGAGGTTCGGAAGCTGGAACTTCCAGCTCCACCTGAACCAGTCGGTATAGCTTACGTCTGCGAGACCGAGAGAAATCAGCAGGGCGGGGTTGGTGGGGTAGAAGACGTTGGAGAAGCCATCGCCAAAGGCAAAGGCCAGCACACAGAGCTGGGCGCTGATGCCGAAGATCCGGGCCAGAGGCACGATGAGAGGGATGAGCATAAAGGCCTTGGCGCTGCCGGAGGGGATGAAGAAGTTCATCACCAGCACGATCAGGTAGATGAACAGCACCACCGCCCAGCGGGGCAGGGCATCGGCTACGCCAACGGCCCCGTGAAGGACCGTATCCAGCACCTGTGCTTCCTCCAGCGTGTACTTGATGGAGGAGGACATGAGGATCATAAGGACGGCCGGGAAGATGGCGGTGAGGCCGCCCCAGAAGCTCCGGCCCAGCTCCTTCCAGCTCATGCCGGCCAGCCGTACGGAGACGATGCCCGCCGTCAGAAACATGACGGCCACGATGATCATGGTGAAGTCCTGCAGAGCGGGGATGAAGCCTGAGCAGAGTACCAGCGCAATGCCAAGCCCGAGGATGCCGCCGAAGGCGGTCAAGGCCCGGTCCAGCTTCGCCTTCTGCACGAAGTGCAGCTCCACGGAGGCTTCTTTGCGTTCAATCTTCCGGGCGTAGTGCCGCACAAAGAAGAGAAGCAGGGCGTAGATGCAGACAAAGGAGAGGAGGCGCATGCCCGCCCCGGAGAACATGGGCAGCCCCGCCAGCTCCTGAGCCACGCCTACGGTGAAGGGGTTGCAGACGCCGGAGGCAAAGCCGCAGCCCACGGCCAGCAGACTCATGCCCACGCCGGTGAGGGCGTCCCAGCCGAGGCTGACGGAGAGGGCCACCACAATGGGCACCAGCGGCACGCACTCCTCAAAGGAGCCGATCATGGCACCCATGGCCATGAAGAAGAACATGATAACGGCCATGAGCTTATAGCGCACAGCCCCAAAGCGGTCAGTGAGCTTATCCAGCATGTAGCGCATGAGGCCGCATTCCTCCAGTGCGGCAAAGACCCCGCCGATGATGAGCAGGAAGGCAATGACGGCGATGAGGGTACCGCTGCCGCTGGCGCCCAGCACCAGAACGGGGGAGAGGAGCCACCTCCAGAAGGGGATGCCGCCCTCCACGCTTTCAAAGACCGCGTCGGGTGCAATGATCATGTTGCCGTTTGCGTCCGCCGTGCGGACATAAGCGCCGCCGGGGATCACAAGAGTCAGCACATAGGCTGCGATCATCAGCACAAAGATGACGATGATGGCGGTGACGAAGGAGCGCACGCTGACGCTTAGACCTTTCTTTTCTTCCATGGTTTACGCCTCCTTGATCATATAGCGGTAGAAGTCCACTGCGCCGGGGAGAACGGAGATGTCCACATTTTCATCGATGCCGTGGATGCTGGCCAGCTGCTCATCGCTGATGTGGAAGGGGGTAAAACGCAGGGCGCAGGGGGTCAGGCTCTCATCCAGAAAACGGCTGTCGCTGGCAGCGGTCATGAGATAGGGTGCGGTCTTTACACCGGGGAAGACAGCGTTGACTGCCTTTTCCGTGAGCGCAAAGCCCTCGCTTTCAAAGCTGCTCAGAGGGGAGTCCTCTCCGGCATCCAGTACTTCCGTCTCCACGTTGAATTTGGCGGCCAGCTTCCGCACGGCCTCGATGCTGCCCGCGCTGCCCTGGTGGTGGGAATAACGCATGTTGCCGATGACCCACGCCTCCTGGGGCAGGACGTTGGTGCCCTGACTGCCCTGGGCCATGGTGAAGGCCAGGGTGGTGCGGAACATGGCCCCGGCCATGGGGGAGACGGAGGGCACGACTTTTTTAAGCAGCGGTGCGAGAGTCCGGGAGTTGCCCAGAGCGGTTTTCAGTGCGCCGCTCATGCTGCCGGAGAGCCGGGCGAACATCTCGTGGACCACCGGGGATATATGAGAGGGGAAGATGTCGGCCTTTTCCGCCGCGGCCATGAACTTGCCCAGCCGCACCAGCGGGGTGTCCCTACCGGGGGTGGAGGCGTGGCCACCGGTGGAGCGGGCGATGAATTTCAGATCCGCGCAGCCCTTTTCCCCCAGACCCACGATGGCGTAGGTGCCCTTGGCCCCGGCGATGGGCTCCGTGAGAATCATGCCGCCTTCGTCCAGCGTGAAGCGGAAGTGCAGCCCCCGCTCTTTGAGTGTCGCCGCGATGAGCCGCGCGCCCTCGCCGGTGGTTTCTTCGGTGCAGGTGGAGAAGAAATAAACGTCTCCCGCCGGGGTGAAACCCTCAGCCAGAAGTTCCTCGGCGGCCTGCAGCATACAGTAAAGGCCGCCCTTGGTATCCAGCGTGCCCCGACCCCAGAGTTTGCCGTCGGCTATGTCGCCGGCAAAGGGGGCATGGGTCCATGTACCGGTGGCCTCCACCACATCGTGGTGGTTCATGAGCAGGATCGGCTCGCGCTCTTCACGGCCCTTCCAGCGCAGGAGAAGGCTGCCGTCAAAGTTTTCGCACTCCGCCGTTTCAAAGAGCAGCGGGAATTCTGCGCGCAGCAGCTCGTGGAAGCGGTAGAATTTTTCTCTTGTTTTATCCTCTGCGTCGGAAATTGTTTCGCAGCGGATCAGCCGCGCCAGACCCTCGGCATAGCGGGCGCTTCTTTCATCCATTGTATCACCCCGAAAAATATCAGTATTGTCAATATACCATATTACATGAGGCAATACAACCGCCGTTGACATTTCCCGCCCGCCGCTATAAAATGACAAAAAACCGTGAAGGAGATTGAAATATGAGTAAAGTTGTCAACGAAGCAAAGATCAAGAACCCCCTGATCGTGGCCATCCGTGAGCAGCTGGAGCACCGGGCCCTCTGGCTCTATCTCCTCTGTGATGAGGCGGCCAAAAAGGGTCTGCCCATGGAGGATTTTGCCCCCGCCGCCGTGAAGCGCTGCGGTCTTTTTCAGGGCGCCGGTCTTGTGAAAAAGGGCGGCACCAAGAGCCTGAAGGGCCTCAAGAAGACCCTCTTTTCCAAGGCGGCCCAGTGGGTCTTTGAGATGAAGATCCTCCGCTGCGACGATGACCATCTGGACATCGACTTTGGCTACTGCCCGCTGGTGAAGGCCTGGCAGAAGCAGGGCTGCAGCGACGAGGAGATCAGCAAGCTCTGCGACTGCGCCATGTGCGGCGACCGCGGCATTGCCGCAAGCTTCGGCGCGGAGCTGGATCTGCCCGCCACCATCGCCCGCGGCGACAAGTGCTGCGAGATCCGCTTTGTGAGACGGTAAAAGGGAATAGAAACAAAAAGAGTCACCTGGTGGTGACTCTTTTTGTTTCTGTCAGCAGGATCACGCGGATTGGTATGTTGCGGGTTCTGCAGGTATCAATAACAAATTTTGTCCCCCGGGATTTTCCGTCCCAAAAGGCCAGAACCAAATCGGCTTTTTCGATGATGGATATGTTACGAAGCAGTGGGGCCCGTTTGCCGTATTTATCGTATTCGGGTAGGAATTCTTTGAGCGCAATCCCGTTGGAACGTGCAAAGTTGGCAACAGACTGATCTATTCCTTTGGCTCCACCGGAAATAATCTCATCGGTGTCTGGGGGGAGATAGTTTTCCCAGTCGTCTATTTGCAGCGCCCTTGAGCCCACCACGGCAACCCGCATATCGGCCTCCACTTAAATAATTTAGATATACAGTATATCTAAATCCGCATTTTAACATATAACAACCATAAAATAAACACACAATATATTTATTGGGGTGTTTACATGGCGGTGAAAAGTGTTTCCATACGCATTGAGGAGGCTATGCTTGAAAAGCTCGGCTTCGTGGCAGATTACGAGGGGCGCTCTGTAAACAGTCATATTCTGGTGCTGATTCGGGAAGACATTCAGCGCTTTGAGGAGAAGCATGGCGCCATCCGCGGGGATATTGACCCGGACTTGAACGTAAAGCCCAGTAGAAAGAATTGAAAAGAGCCACCCAAAAGGGTGGCTCTATTTATCGTATTCAGCTCTGGCGGAAGCGGGAAAGGAAATCCTTTGTTTCCTGCTTCTGGGGATTACCGAAGATTTCTTCGGGGCTGCCCTGCTCGCAGATGACGCCCTCGTTCATGTAGACCACCCGGCGGCTCACGTCCCGGGCGAAGGCCATCTCGTGGGTGACCACCAGCATGGTCATACCCTCTTGGGCGAGACTCTTCATAACCTCCAGCACTTCACCCACCATCTCGGGGTCCAGAGCGCTGGTGGGCTCGTCAAAGAGCAGCACCTCGGGGTCCATGGCAAGAGCCCGGGCGATGGCCACGCGCTGCTTCTGGCCGCCGGAGATCTGCCGGGGCCGGGCGTTGATGTAGGGGGCCATACCCACCTTGGTGAGATAGAACATGGCCTTTTCCCGGGCTTCTTCCTTGCTGCGGTGCAGCACCTTTCGCTGCCCCACCATGCAGTTTTCCAGCACGGTCATGTTGTTGAAGAGGTTGAAGCTCTGGAACACCATGCCCACATGGGAGCGGTAGGCGGCGGCATTCACATGACGGCCGGTGACGTCCTCGCCGTGAAAGAGAATTTCACCGGAGGTGGGGGTTTCCAGCAGGTTGATGCAGCGCAGCAGCGTGGATTTGCCGGAGCCGGAGGCACCGATGATGCTGGTCACATCGCCGGGGGAGACGGTGAAGTCAATGTCCCGCAGCACCTGGTGGCTGCCGAAGGACTTCGACAGGTGGCGGACTTCCAGAACGGGCTCAGTCATTGTCTTCCATCTCCTTTCTTGCGGCGATGATCTGGCTTTCGGGGCTGCGCTCGTCGTAGGGGCTGCCCTTGCCGGGGTAGTTGGTCATGCCGGTGGTGAAGGCCAGCGTGTCGGTGGTGGCAAGATCATAGCTGTCGGAGCCGTCCATCTTGCCTTCCCACCAGCGCAGAAGCCGGGAGAAGAACAGGGTCATGGCCAGGTAGATGGCCATGGTGATCATGGCGGACTCAAAGAAGCAGTAGAGGGCACCGGCCACGCCGCGGTGGGCGAAGAAGAGCTCCACCACGCTGATGGCGGAGAGGACACAGGTGTCCTTGATGTTGATGATCAGGTTATTGCCGATCTGTGGCATGATGTTGCGAAGGGTCTGGGGCAGAATGACGCTCATCATGGTCTGCACATGGGTCATGCCGATGGCCTTGGCGCCCTCGGTCTGGCCCGGGTCAATGGAGAGAATGCCGCCGCGGACGGTCTCAGCCATGTAGGCGCCGGTGTTGATGGAGACGATAAAAAGGGCCGCGGGCATCATCTCCATGTAGAGGCCAAAGAGCTGGGCCGCGCCGTAGTAGATGAACACGGCCTGAATCATCATGGGTGTGCCCCGGAAGACTTCCACATAAACGTTCAGCAGGAGGTGGCAGAAGCGGACAAGCACGCGCTTGAGAAGGCTGTCCTTCTGGCTGAGAGGGATGGTCTGGACAATGCCCACGGCAAAGCCGATGATGCAGCCGATGATGGTAGAGATAAGGGCAATGTAAAGCGTGTTCCAGGCACCCTCCATATAGGACGGGCCGTACTTTGCGATGAGGTAGAGGATGCGCTCCCAGAAGGTCATGGAACCGGTGGAGGTGCCGGTGATCTCAAGGATGGCGTTTTGGATGCTGAGCCACATAGCTGCTGACTCCTTTCGGGAAACAGGCCGGGGACGGCGAGCCGTCCCCGGCGGTTATATTATAGGTATCTTACTCGCTGAGGGGCTGCACGGCGATGGCGTCGTTCATCATGGAGCTGAAGTCATCGGTGCTGAGGTTGGCCAGCACGCCGTTGATGGCGTCCACCAGCTCGCTGTTGCCCTTCTGGACGGAGATGCCGATGTTGATCTCTTCCTCGGAGACTTCAAAGTCCCCGTCGGTGCCGTAGAAGTTCAGCATGGTGAGACCGGGGTTGGCAGCCACGGCGGCCATACCGGTGGGCTCGTCGGTGACGATGTAGTCCACGCGGCCGGAGGTCAGAGCCACGATCATGGCGGGGGCGCTGTCAGCGCCGGGGAGGATGTCGGCCTCGGGGATCTGGGGCAGGCAGACATCGTACCAGACGGTGTTCAGCTGGCTGGTGCAGGTGCCGCCGGCGAGATCGGAGATGGACTCGGCCGCGGCATACTCGCCGTCGGCGTTGGCCACGGTGACGATGCTGGCGTAGTAGTAGGGCGTGGTGAAGTCGACCATTTCGAGACGCTCGCTGGTAACGCTCTGGCCGCAGATGCCCACGTCAACGGTGCCGGACTGGATGGCGGGGATGATGGAGTCCCAGTCGCTCTTGACGATTTCCAGGTTCCAGCCCAGCTGCTCGCAGATGTACTTGGCGATCATCACGTCGTAGCCATTGGCGTAGTCGCTGCTGCCGGAGATGGGCACGGCACCGTTAGAATCGTCGGGCTGGGTCCAGTTGTAGGGGGCATAGGCACATTCCATGGCCACGCGGAGGGTGCGGACGCCGTCTTCGGCGGCGGGGGCTTCTTCGGCGGGGGCGGAGCTGCTGTTGCCGCAGGCAGCGAGGGCGAGGCACATAACGAGGCAGAGGAGGATGGCAGTGAGTCTTCTCATGGTGGTACTTCCTTTCAAAACTTGATGTAATAAAAATGAACCGCTTTGTCAAGCGGTCCATGGACATTACATCAAGGGAAAGGCGGCAGCTTACGGCAATAAGCATGGCCTCCGATGGAGTACGTTCAATGATAGCGCTTCACAAATTCATGTGACAGTCCGGCAGATGTTCTCTGACGGCCCAGCCAATACCGGTCAGACACCCGGTACCGCTTCGGCGGTAGCCCCTTTTCTCTGCCGCAGCTGTCAGGCCTTGCTGCAGAGTACTGATGGATCCCGCGCCTCTATCTCAAGCGATTCAATTTTGTCGTATAGTAGCACGGCTTTTCCTGGATGTCAACCGCTTTTTGCGATTTTTTATGCACTTTGTGCGTAGTTTACAGGAAAAGTGATTTAACGAATTAAATTTTTGCAGTTATTCGATAAACACCGCGCTGTACCAGTTCTGGTTGGGCGCGTCCCGGCCGGGGAGGGTTTCGATGGGCAGACCCAGCTGCCGCACGGTTTTGAACACGTCGATGCCCACGCTGTGGAAGGCGGGGCGCGCCTCGCCCACATGGCGGCAGTCCTCGCACTTTACCGCCGCGCACTCCCCGCAGAGGCCGCAGTCGGAGAGGGAGAAGGCGAAGTAATAGCCGTCGTGGAAGGCGGCGCTCTCCAGCTTCATGGAGATGCGCTGGGAAAGGTTCTTTTCATGGGTGTGGACGATGATGCCCCAGCGGTAGCGGGAAAACATCTCCCGGAGCTCTGCCATGGAGGGGTTGTGGGGCCGGGAGGGGCAGGTGTGGTTCTTTCCCCAGTCGCTGCAGCCGTACATACACTTCAAAAGGGTGCGGCTGTCCCAGCAGATGTCCTCGGCCTTGAAGAACACGGCGTCGGCTGCACCCATTTCCTCGGCCATGGCAATATAGGACTTGGCTTTCTTTTTCAGACCCATCGTATCTCTCCTTTTTTCTTTCTGCCGCTGATTATAGCGTTTTCCCCCGAAAATGTAAAGACCGGGGCTTGCCCCGGCGGTGGAAGACATGGTAGAATAGCAGAAATGTGTTGAAAGGGGGATTGTGCGTGAAACGAATGCTGACGCTGCTGTTAGCGCTGACGCTGCTGATGCAGGGCTGTACCTGGCGCACGGTGCCCGTTGAGACGGAAGCGGAGACGGTGCCGCTGCCGGTGGTGACGCCGCTGCCCACCCCCGAACCGACGCCGGAGCCCACGC
This sequence comes from Oscillospiraceae bacterium, assembly GCA_015068055.1. Next base: position 15,108 of record SVLG01000004.1, read on the forward strand.
CCTGTCCCCATGCCCTTTGGGAGGCGGGGGAGTGCGCCGAATGCGGTCTTATATGTATGCATGCGGAGCGGGACAGGGGGGTCTGCACCCTCTGCGGCGATGCCTGTCCCCATACGGACCATGACGCCGCCGCGGTCTGTACCCTTTGCGGAGAGCCCGGCCGCCATAACTATGTTTACGGCCGATGCACGGTCTGTGCGGCCAGGCCCGTTTTTGAGCAGCGGGACCTCCCGGAGAATCTGCGCGTTCCCTGTGCGCAGCAGGGAACGGTAGAAACCGTGACCTACACCACCCACGACTATGAGCGGGAAGAACTTTACGGCGAGGCGGAGGAGTTTGAGAAGGAGATGAGCGTCTACCTTCCTTACGGCTACGACCCGGCGGAGAAGTATGACCTGCTGATCCTGCTCCATGGGCTGGGCGGCAGCGAGGATTACTGGCTGGTGGAGGAACAGGAGTATGGCCAGTGGAGCGGCATCATGCTCTCCACGGTGAATATGCTCGACCAGATGATCGCCTCCGGTCAGTGTGAAAAGCTCATCATTGCCTGCCCCACCTTCTATGCCGACGAGGCGAATGTGGAGACCTACGACCCCATGTGGGACGGCCGTCTTTTCTGGCCGGAACTGCGCTATGACATCCTGCCGGCGTTGGTGGAGCGTTACTCCACCTATGCTGCCGACTCCAGCGCCGAGGCCATCTGCGCGGCCCGGGACCACTTTGGCTATGCGGGGCTCTCCATGGGTTCCATCATCACTTACCAGTCGGTGCTGCCCCACTGCATCGACCTGTTCGGCTGGTACGGCTGTCTCTCGGGCTTTGGCTACGATGTGCCTCTTTTGATGAACGAGGTGAAGGCCTTCGAGACGGAGCAGGGACAGGAATACCCCATCCGCTATCTTTTCAACACCGCCGGCACCATGGATGCTGCCTGGGAAGAACACTGGGCGGGCTACTGCAGCATGGTCGGAGCCTGGGACAAGGTGAAGCAGGACGAGAACACCGCCTTCGTCACCGTGCAGTATGCCCGGCACGACTACAAGTGCTGGATCCTCGGACTCTATAACTGTCTGCAGGTCTTTTTCCACCTGCCGGAATAAAAAGGGAGGAGCGAGCCTATGAAATTCAACACCAAACGCACCATGCTGGTGGGCCTGGGCTTCATGTCTATCTGTGCCTTCTGGCAGGTTTACGACGGCATTGTGCCCCTGATCCTGAAAAACAGCTTCGGCGTGGACGGCGCGGCCAAGGGCGTCATTATGGCCATCGACAATGTGCTGGCCCTGTTCCTGCTGCCCTTCTTCGGTTCTCTCTCCGACAAGACCCATACGCGGCTGGGTAAGCGTATGCCCTATATCCTTGTGGGCACCGTGGGCGCGGTCTGCTCCATGCTGATGATCCCTGCGGCGGATAAGAGCGGCTCCCTGCCCTTCTTTGCCGTGGCTCTGGGTCTCACCCTGCTCTTTATGGCCACTTATCGCAGCCCCACCGTGGCGCTGATGCCGGACGTGACCCCCAAGCCTCTGCGCAGCCGGGGCAACGCCATCATCAACCTCATGGGAACCATCGGCGGCATTATGAGTCTTCTTACCATCAGCGTTCTGGTAGGGGACGGGGATCGCCCCGATTACTTCCCCCTCTTTGCCGTGACGGCGGGCTTTATGACGCTGGCCGTGCTGGCGCTTCTCTGGAAGGTCCGGGAGAACGACTTCCGCGCCGAGGCGGAGAAGGCCGCCGAGGGTTACGAGGAACCGGAGACGGAAGAGAACAAGGGCGTGGATCTGCCCAAAGACGTAAAGCGCTCCCTTTATCTCGTGCTGGCCGCTGTGTTCCTGCTCTTTATGGGCTATAACGCCGTGAGCACCTGGTTTTCCACCTATGCCACCAGCGTCTGGGGCATGGAGGGCGGTTCCTTTGCCCTGCCCCTCACCGTGGCTCAGGGCGCGGCCCTGGCAGCCTATGTGCCTGTGAGCCATCTGGCGGCAAAGATTGGCCGGCGGCGTACCATCCTCTGCGGCTGCCTGCTGCTCTGCTCCGTCTTTGCCTGCTGCATCCTCTTCAAGGTCTTCACACCGGTGATCTTCGTCTTCTTTGTGCTGGCCGGTGCGGGCTATGCCGCCATCATCGTCAACAACTTCCCCATGATCTGGGAGATGTGCCGCGGCGCCGATGTGGGCCGCTTTACCGGGTACTACTACACCATGAGTATGTCCGCCCAGATCCTGACGCCCATTGTTTCCAGCGCGCTGATGAGCGCTGTGGGTGACTGGGTGCTCTTCCCGTACTCCTGCGTGTTTATCTTCCTCTCCTTTGTCTGTATGCTCTTTGTCCGCCACGGTGACGCCAAGGCGGAGGTGAAAAAATCCACCCTCGAAATGTTGGACGTGGAGGATTGATGTGTTGAGAAAAACGGGTGTTTTTCACACCATTTCTCTTTGAAAAGAGAAATGGTGTGCCAAAGAGAAATCGCAAGGGGGGCTCCAAAAAACCGCCCCCCTTGCATCCCCCCAAGAAAACTTACAGCGTTCTATGCGAAATAAATACGGCTCATCCCTATATGGGCATTGGTTGAAGCGCAACAACAATGTATCTGTTCATTGCTGTGCCTGCCAATTCCCTCTTAGGGATGAGCCGTTCTTATATGGCTGAAACTTGCCTTATTTCCATGGGGGTGTGGGGGCGGCTTTTTGGAGCCCCCACCGTTTTCTTTCTTTGGCCAAGCCTGTTTCTTTCTTTTTGCCAAAAGAAAGAAATGGCGGAAAACAATATGCGTTGTGCATGTGTGGTTATAGGCCGGTGCAGCGGCCCGATTAAAATAAACCAGCCCCGGTTCCAAACGGAACCGGGGGCTGGTTTTATACTTCGCCTTTCATAAGATCCGCCAGAGAAATGCCGCGGAAGAAATCGGTGACAAGGGTATCGAGCTTTTCCCACATGGGACGGGTGGGGCAGGCGTTGGCGTGGTCGCAGCCGGCACTGCCTTTGCAGCCCACCGCAGAGATGCCGCCCTCGGTGAGGGCGAGGATTTCCTCCACACTGTAGTCCTCGGGGGGGCGGCGCAGACGGTAGCCGCCGCCGCGGCCGTGGCTTCCTTCCACAAGGCCGGCCTTGGAAAGAATGGTCATTATGCTCTCCAGATACTTCAGAGACAGTTCCTGCCTGGCGGCAATGTCCTTGAGAGGCGTGCAGCCCTCACAGCCGGCCAGATCGATCATTACTCTCAGGGCGTAGCGCCCGCGGCTCGATATCATCATACTTTTACACCATCCTTATATGTTCTTCTTCGTGGTCGTGGTCGCCTTCGGGGAACATAGCGGGGTCGTATGCGATGTTGTTTTTATCGTAATAGTCTTTTACGGCGGTCTTGATGGCCTCTTCGGCCAGTACGGAACAGTGGATCTTGTGGGTGGGCAGCCCGTCCAGCGCGGTGACAACGTCCCGGTTGCTGAGTGCAAGGGCCTCCTCCACGGTCTTGCCCTTGATCATCTCCGTGGCCATGGAGCTGGAGGCAATGGCGCTGCCGCAGCCGAAGGTTTCAAACTTTACGTCCACGATGATGTTATTTTCCACCTGCAGGTAGATCTTCATGATGTCGCCGCATTTGGCGTTGCCCACCTGGCCTACGCCGCTGGGGTTCTCGATTTCTCCCACATTCCGGGGATTTTTGAAATGGTCCATGACCTTCTCACTGTAAAGTGCCATTTTTCTCTCTCCTTCCTTAAAGCAGATGCGGTGTCAGGCCGCGCTCCAGATCCTTCCAAACCGGGGAAAGGCTCCGGAGATAAGCCACCACCTCGCGGGTGGCTGCGATCATATAATCCACCTCGGCGGGGGTGTTCTCCTCGCTGAGACTCAGGCGCAGGGAGCCGTGGGCCACCTCATGGGGTCTGCCGATGGCCAGCAGCACATGGCTGGGGTCGAGACTGCCGGAGGTGCAGGCCGAGCCGGAGGAGGCACAAATGCCCTTTTCATCCAGCAGCAGCAGGAGGGACTCGCCTTCGATGCCCTCAAAGCAGACGTTGACGTTGCCGGGGAGCCGGGGCTCCCGGGCGCCGTTGAGGGCCGTGTGGGGGATGGTCAGAAGACCCCGGATGAGCCGGTCCCGCAGGGCGCTGACATACCTGGCCCCCGTCTCCCGCTTTTCCTCCGCTTCGGTGAGGGCAGCGGCCAGACCCATGATGCCGGGGACGTTTTCCGTGCCGGCCCGGCGATTGCGCTCCTGGGCGCCGCCCTCAATGAGCCGGTGGGCGGCGATACCCTTACGGAGATAGAGGACGCCCACTCCCTTGGGTCCGTGGAACTTGTGGGCCGAGAGGGAGAGCATGTCGATGTTCATGGCCTGCACGTCGATGGCCAGATGCCCGGCGGCCTGCACCGCGTCGGTGTGGAAGAGGACGCCCCGTTCCCGGCAGAGCTTGCCGATCTCCGCAACAGGCTGGATGGTGCCGATTTCGTTGTTGGCAAACATGACGCTGACCATGGCCGTATCCTCCCGGATGGCTGCGGCCACCTCCTCCACCCGGACGAGACCGTCTTCGTGGACGGGGAGAAGGGTGATTTCAAAACCGTCCTTCTTCAAAGCCTCCAGCCGGTGGAGCACCGCGTGATGCTCAAAGGCGGTGGAGATGATGTGGCGCTTATTCTTGCGTGCGCCCCAGGCGGCACCGGTGAGCAGGGCCTGGTTGTCGGCCTCGCTGCCGCCGCCGGTGAAGATCACTTCGTTTTCCGTGCAGTGGAGGACCTTTGCCACGGCAGCGCGGGCGGAAGAAAGGGCCTCGGCGCTGCGCTGGCCGAATTCGTAGAGACTGGAGGGGTTGCCGTAGGCTTCGCGCATCCACGGGAGCATGGCTTCGATGCTCTTTTCGCTCATGGCGGTGGTGGCGGCGTTGTCGGCATATATAAACATTTGGATCACTCCTTTTTAACCTATTAACCTATGGGTTTATAGTAACTATTTTTACCCACTTTGTCAATAGGTTTTATGAAAAAAGCGGGGACTTGCAATATATTTTGATAGGGTGTAAAATAAACAATCTGCGCATACAGTAGTTGTGACCCGTTTTCTATACAGGAGGTTTTTGCATTGGCAGAATCGAAGAAGCAGAGCTATCTCCACGGCGCGGCCATTATGACCGTGGGCGTACTGATCGTCAAGGTGCTGGGCGCTGCCTTCAAGATCCCTCTGGGCAGCATGAAGCTGCTGGGGGATGAAGGCTTTGGCTATTTCCAGTCGGCTTATAATATCTATACCATGTTCCTTACGCTGGCCACGGCCGGTTTCCCGGTGGCCCTCTCCCGCATGATCTCCGAGGCCGAGGCCCGGGGCCGTATTACCCAGGTGCAGCGCACCTTTCGGGTGGCCCTTCTCTTTCTGGCGGCCCTCGGCGGCGTGAGCTGCCTCTCCATGATGCTCTGGCCCGATGCCTTTGCCTATCGTCTCGGCAGCGTGAAGGCTATGCAGGGTATCTTTGTGCTGGGGCCCTCTGTGCTGCTGGTGTGCCTTATCAGCGTCTATCGCGGTTACTGTCAGGGTCAGGGGAACATGACCCCCACCACCGTCAGTCAGGTGCTGGAGGTGGCGGTAAAGGTGCCGGTGGGGCTTTTCCTTGCCTGGCTGCTGGTTCGGATGAGCAAAGGCCTGCCTCTTGCCAGCGCCGGTGCCATCGTGGGCGTTATGGCCGGCTCTGCCGTGGCGCTTCTGTATTTGATGATCTATGTCCGGCGGCACTACGACCGCAGCGCCAGCGGCGGCGAGTGCGACAGCAGCCGGAAGATATTTGTGGACCTGCTGCGCATCGGTGTACCCATTACGCTGGGCGGCTGCATCCTCTCCATCATCAATCTGGTGGACAATGCCCAGATCCTCAACCGTCTGCAGGCGGCCGCAGGCTTCAGTGCGGTGGAAGCCAACACCCTCTACGGTATTTACGGCAAGGTGCAGACCCTTTACATGCTGCCTTCCTACTTCATGGCGCCCTTCCAGGCCAGCGTGGTTCCCGCCATTGCCGCCTGTGTGGCGGCGAGACAGCGCCGGGAAAAGACGCTCATTACCGACTCTGCCCTCCGCTGCGCCACGGTGGTGGTGATGCCCATGTGCGTGGGCCTCGGCGTCCTTTCCTATGCCATCATCAATGTTCTCTGGCCGGGCAGCCATGAGGCGGGGCCCGTGCTCCTTTCCTATCTGGCGGCGGCAGCCTTCTTTGTCTGCACCACCATGCTCACCAATGCCCTGCTGCAGGCCAACGGCTTGGAAAAGCTCTCCATGATCAGCATGGTCTGCGGCGGTACGGTAAAGGTGGCGGTGAACTACTTCCTCATCGGAAACCCCGCCATCAACATCCGGGGTGCGGCCATCAGCTCCATTCTCTGCTTTGCCACCATGACCGCCCTGAACTTTTTCTTCCTCAGCCGCTGTCAGCGTGAGAAGCTGGGCTATTTCCGTTATTTGCCCCGGCCTCTGCTCAGCTGCACCGCCATGGGGCTGGGCGCCTGGGGCATCTACGGCCTGCTGGCCCGGCTGCTTGCCGCCGGTGGAGAGCTTGGTCGCTTCGGTATGCTCGTGGCTTTGGGTCTGGCCATCGGTGTGGCTGTCGTGGTGTATTTCGTTCTCATCGTCCTCACCAGGTCCATTACCGCCGAAGATATGAAACTCATTCCCGGGGGGGAAAAGCTCGCTGCCCTGCTGCATATCCGCTGATTTGCCCTGTCAATTGACGAAGATAACGAAAAAACATAGTAATATCAGGCCTTTTGGGCAAAATAACACTTGCAGAGGAGAGGAAAATATGGTAGATTTTCCGAGCAAAGAATTCTATGACCTTGCGGATTTCATAAAGATCGTGGAGGTGCTCCGGGGCGAGGGCGGCTGTCCCTGGGACCGGGAGCAGACCCATGAGAGCCTCCGGCGGGGCACGCTGGAGGAGGCCTACGAGCTCTGCGGTGCCATTGACAGCGGCGATGCGGAAAACCTCCGCGAGGAGCTGGGCGATGTAATGCTGCAGGTGATCTTTCATGCCAGCCTGGCCCGGGATGAGGGACTTTTTGATCTGGATGACGTGGCCGATGCCGCGTGCAAAAAGCTTGTTTACCGGCATCCCCATGTCTTTGGAGATGTGAACGTCTCCGGCAGCGACGAGGTGCTGGTGAACTGGGACATCCTTAAGGAACGGGAGAAGGAGCAGCGCAGCCTCTCTCAGGTTATGGAGGGGGTGACCGAGGCCCTGCCTGCCCTGTGGCGGGCGGAAAAGTGCCAGAAGAAGGCCGAGAAGGCTGGCGAGCCTCTCTTTGCCCCCGGTACAGCCGGAGAAGCGCTGCATCGGAGCGCGGCCGCTGTGGCGGACGCGGAAGATACGGAAAAGGCGCTGGGCGATCTTCTCTTTGCGGCGGTGGCCGTGGCCCGTGAACAGGGCATGGACGCCGAAATGGCCCTGCACGCGGCCTGCCAGCGCGCCATCGACGGCGTAAAGGATAAAGAAAGACGGTGACCCCACCGGGTCTAGAGAACCGGCGGTTTGCCATAGATAATTAAACAGGAGGAACCCATCATGAACAAAGCAGAACTTATCGCGGATGTGGCCACCAAGACTGGTCTTTCCAAGAAGGACAGCGAGCTGGCCGTCAACGCTACTTTTGATGCTATCACCGCTGCTCTGACCGCTGGCGAAAAGGTCCAGCTGGTTGGCTTTGGCGCTTTCGACGTCAAGGAGCGCGGCGTCCGCATCGGCCGCAACCCCAAGACCAAGGAAGAGATCGAGATCCCCGCTTCCCGCGTCCCCCAGTTCAAGGCCGGCAAGGTCCTGAAGGAAGCTGTTGCCAAGTAAACGCAATGCTGATAGAATAACCGGAGAGATATGCTCTCCGGTTACTTTATTTTCAAAGGAGTTTTGACATATGATCCGCAAGAAAGAAGCCGCTCTGCTTGTCCTCGCCTTCGTGGGGTCCGTTGCGCTGGACCAGTGGTTCAAATTCTGGATCCGGGCCCGCATCCCTCTGAACGCCGCGGCGGCGGAAGAACTGCCCCTTCTGCCCGGGGTGGTGCATCTCACCCACATCCATAACTACGGCGCGGCCTTCGGCATGATGCAGGGCGGGCGCTGGATCTTCCTTGCGCTGCTGGCGGCCTTCTGCGTGCTGGTGGTCTGGGCTATTAAAAGCCGTTGGCTGCCTACGCCCTTTTCCCGTTTTCTGGCCGTTCTGGCCACCGGCGGCGCCATCGGCAACGGTATTGACCGCTTTTTCTATGGATACGTGGTGGATATGTTCGAGCTGGAGTTTATGGACTTCGCCGTGTTCAACATCGCCGACGCTTTTCTCTGCGTCAGCGCCGCGCTCTTCGTTGTATGGACGATGCTGTATAAAGAAGAAAAACCTGAAAACTCCTAACTCATAACTAAAAAAGCAGGCTTCCGATTTCGGAAGCCTGCTTTTTTTATACGTTGGGGAGGGAGGCGAAGCCCTGTTCCAAATCGGCGTCGGTGGGGACAAAATCGGTCATGGTGCCTTCCCGGAAGGACTGGTAGGCCGTCATATCGAAGTAGCCGGTGCCGGTGAGGCAGAAAAGGATCTTTTTCTTCTCGCCGGTCTCGCGGCACTTGAGCGCCTCGTCCATGGCGCAGCGGAGAGCATGGCTGGACTCGGGGGCGGGGAGGGTGCCCTCGCAGCGGCAGAAAAGGGTAGCTGCCTCAAAGACTTTGGTCTGGGGATAGCTGACAGCTTCCATATATCCCTCGTGGTAGAGCTGGGACACCAGAGGGTTCATGCCGTGGTAGCGAAGGCCGCCGGCGTGGCCGGGAGCGGGGATGAAGTCGCTGCCCAGCGTATACATTTTCATCAGCGGGGTCAGATGGCCGGTGTCGCCGTAGTCGTAGGCGTAGCGGCCCCGGGTGAGGGTAGGGCAGGAGACGGGCTCCACGCCGATGAAGCGGATATGCTCGTTTTTGCCCTGGAGCTTCTCTGCCATCCACGGGGTAATCAGGCCGCCGTAGTTGCTGCCGCCGCCCACGCAGCCGATGATGATGTCGGGGGTAACGTTGTACTTATCCAGTGCGGCCTTGGCCTCCAGACCGATGACGCTCTGGTGGAGCAGCACATGGTTCAGGACGCTGCCGAGAACGTACCGGCAGCCCTCCGTCCCGGTGGCGACCTCCACAGCCTCGGAGATGGCGCAGCCCAGAGAGCCGCTGGTGCCGGGGAAGGCGGCGTTGATGCGCCGGCCGGCCTCGGTGGTCTCGGAGGGAGAGGGAATGACGCTGGCACCATAAGTTTCCATGACGGCCTTGCGGTGGGGTTTGAGCTGAGCGCTGCCCTTGACCATAAAGACCTTGAGGTCCAGACCGTAGAAACCGGTGGCCATGGAGAGGGCGGTGCCCCACTGACCGGCACCGGTTTCGGTGGTGAGGGAGCGGAGCCCCTGCTGCATGGCGTAGTACACCTGGGGCACGGCGGAGTTGAGCTTGTGGCTGCCGGAGGTGTTGGATCCTTCAAACTTGTAATATATCTCCGCAGGGGTATCCAGCACCTTTTCCAGATTGTAGGCCCGCACCACGGGGGAGGGGCGGTACATCCGGTAGAAGTCCCGGACGCTCTGGGGAATCTCGATGAGCTTGTCGGTGAGGTTCAGTTCCTGCTCCACGGCTTCTTTGGTAAAGACCGCTTCCAGCGCTTCCCGGCCCACCTCTTTAAAGCTGACGGGATCCAGCATGGGAGCGGGGGGATTGGGCATATAGGCTGCAAGATTCATCCAGAACTGAGGCATTTCGTTTTCCGTGAGGTAAATTTTGTAGGGAATGTCTGCCATGATACGTTCCTCCTTTGAGCTTAGGGGACAAAATAAAAACTGCCCCCGCAAAATTTTGCAGGGACAGGAAATATATTCCTGCGGTGCCACCCGGCTTGGCGCCTGAAGCGCCCACTCGCTGCGTACGTTCATACGCCGGCCATGATAACGGCGGCCAGCCCGTCTCCTCCTACTGGGCCAAAAACGGCTGTTCGGTTCGCCCTCCCCGGGCCATTCGCTCCGCAGCGTCGCACCGCTCTCCCACCAATAAGCGGCTCTCTGTGCCTCCTGTCCTGCGAAGTTACTTATCCGGTTCCTCGGTTTCCAGTAACATTATACCTTTTCATGATGTTTGTCAAGTCTGAATATTTTTGTCGAAGCCGCATAGGAAGCGGAATATTTTGTTCTTATGGAAACTGTTTTTGCATAATTTGGCGGCGATTATAACCGTGCGCCTGTTGAAAAGCCTGTGGAAAATGTTAAAAACTCAGCTTTATCAAGCTTTGTGCGCGGGCGTGTATATGCAGGAACTATACAGCATAGGCTGGAGAGAAAGGAGGCGTGTCCGGTGAAGAAACTTTTTACGCTGCTGCTGGCGGTCTGGCTCCTGATTTTGCCCTGTGCCGCCGTTGAACCGCTGGAGGAGGAAAGCTTTTCTCTCAAATGCGACGCGGCCGTGCTGATGGAGAGGGAGAGCGGCACGGTGATCTATGCCAAGAACAAGGATAAGCGCCTCTCCCCGGCCAGTGTTACCAAGGTGATGACCATGCTGCTTGTGGCAGAGGCGGTGGAAAACGGCAGCATTGCCCTGAGCGATACCGTTACGGCCAGTGCCAATGCCGCCGCCATGGGCGGCAGCCAGATCTGGCTGGAGGAAGGAGAGCGCATGACGGTCAGCGAGCTGCTCAAGTGCGTGGCGGTGGTCAGCGCCAACGACTGCTGTGTGGCGCTTGCGGAGTATCTCTGCGGCAGCGAGGAGGCCTTCGTGGCCCGGATGAACAGGCGGGCAGAGGAGATGGGGTTGAAAAACACCCATTTCCGCAACTCCACGGGACTCTCCGGCCCGGGGGAACACTATTCAAGCGCTGCCGATATTGCCCGCATGAGCGCCGCGCTTTTAAGCCATGATTTCATCCGGGACTACACGACCCTCTGGATGGATGAGATCCGGGGCGGAGAGTTTACCCTTTCCAATACCAACAAGCTGGTGCGCCACTACGACGGCTGCACCGGGCTCAAAACCGGCTTCACCGACGAGGCCATGTTCTGTCTCAGCGCCAGCGCGGAGCGGGACGGCGTGGAGTACATTGCCGTCATCCTCCACGGGGATACCAGCGCCGACCGCTTCGCCGCCGCCCGGACGCTGCTGGACTATGCCTTTGCAAACTACACCCTTGCCTCCCTTTTGCCTCCGGAGGCCATTGCGCCGCTGCGGGTGGAGATGGGCGTCCGGGAAACCGTGCAGCCGCTTTGCCTCGACACGGATAAGTTTCTGGTGGAGAAGGGAAAGCTTTCGGCGCTGGAATGGACGGTGGAGCTGCCGGAGAGCGTGAAGGCCCCGGTGGAGGCCGGGCAGGTGCTGGGCCGGGTTACGGTGTACGCCGGGGAGGAAAAACTGGCGGAGCTGCCCCTCCGGGCGGAGGCTGCCGTGGAAAAACAGGGGTTCGGCTACATTTTCCACCGGCTGATGGCCCAGCTCTTTGGCAGCGCAGATGTATAAAAGCCGACGGAAATAGGCCTTGCATAGTATGCAGAAAAATGGTATGATGTTCAAAATAACATGAACATCATACCATTTTAATTCAAAGGAGTGGTTTACAATGGTTAAGTTGATTATGGGTCTCTCCGGCAGCGGCAAGACCAAGACTCTCGTAGAGCTGGTGAATCAGGCCGTGAGTACCGCCAGCGGCGACGTAGTCTGCATCGAAAAGAGAAAGACTCTTACTTATGATATTCCCTATCAGGTGCGTCTGGTGGAAGCCAGCGCCTACGGCATCAACAGCAACGCTCTGCTGTATGGTTTCCTCTGCGGCCTTCATGCGGGCAATTATGACATCACCAACGTCTTTATCGACGATTTCTATAAGCTGCTGGACGACCAGAGCAACGAAGCGGTGGAGAAGCTGCTGGATGATCTGGCTGCTTTTGCCCAGCGCGAAAACGTGAACTTCACCATCATCGCCTCCGCCGATCCCAACGAGGCCAGCGAGGGCATCCGCAAGTACTTCTGATGCGGCTGGACAAGTGGCTGAAGGTTTCCCGGCTTATCAAGCGCCGCACCGTGGCGCAGGAGGCCTGCGACGGCGGCCGGGTCAGTGTCAACGGCACCGTGGCCAAGCCCTCCCGGGATGTGAAGGTGGGGGATACCATTGAGGTGTCCTTCGGTACCAAGACCCTCCGGGCGGAGATCCTCAGCGTGCAGGAAACCGTGCGCAAGGATGACGCCGCTGCCATGTATAAGGAACTGTAATTATAACCCCTGCGGTCACATGACCGCAGGGATTTTTCGCATTAAGCTGAAACCCTTTGCAAAAATCTTCGTTTGCATGATTACGCTTTCTTTCTCGCGAGAAAGAAAGCTATGAAAGAAAGAGGCGTCATGGGGGGCTCCAAAAAGCCGCCCCCCATACCCCCCAAGTAGTTTTGTACAGTTGTCGCCACAGAATCGCCGCTCATCCCTGAAGGGGAATTGGTCGGCGCAGCATCACGTGGATGCTTTGTTGCTGTGCTTTAACTAATTCCCCTTTAGGGATGATTCGTATATTTTATGCAGATAACTTTACAAGTTTTCTTGGGGAGCGCGAGGGGCGGCTTTTTAGAGCCCCTCGCAAGTTTTCTCTTTGGCGCACATTTCTCTTTTTCAAAAGAGAAATGTGTGAAGAAGAAATTCCGGGTTCATGCAAAAATGCTATAAAATTTTCATCCCCCCGGGGGGCTTCCGCCCCCGGGGGGAATGCTGTATAATGCATAAAGCTGCCCCGGCTGGCTGCAACCAAACCGGGGCAAGGCCAGACCCCCTATCGCGAAATAAAAGGCAGGCACCGATATTATACACAGTCCTGCCGGAAAAGGAAAGGAAAAAATATGAAAGCAAAAAAACTTCTGGCGCTTCTTCTGGCCGCTCTCTTTTTCGCCGGCTGCTCCGGCAGCGAAGAAAGCCCCACCCCGGCGGAGGGACGCAGCATCACCGACGCCCTCGGCCGTGAGGTGACGATTCCCGAGACGGTGGAGAGCGTGGTCTGCGTGGGCGTGGGTGCCCTGCGCTATACCTCGTATCTGGGCGGACAGGACCGGGTCATCGGCGTGGAGGACTATGAAAAGGAAGCCACCGTCGACCGGCTCTATAACCTCGTGAACTTTGAACACTTTTCCGCGCTGCCTGCCATCGGCGGCAACGGCGAGCCCTGGCACGAGGAGATCATCAACGTCTATCCCCAGCTCATCGTCCTCTCGGCCATCGCCGGGGTGGATGCCGACGACCTTCAGCAGAAGACCGGCATTCCCGTGGTTACCGTGGCGGGCAGCGATTCCCTGCTGGACGGCAAGGCCTATGAGACTCTTGCCCTGCTGGGTGAGATATTCGGTATGGAGGAGCGGGCCGGGGAGCTGACGGAATACCTCAAAAACAGCGAAAAGGAGCTCATGGAGCGGGGCAGCAGGGGCGAGACACTCCGGGCCTATGTAGGCGGCGTGGCCTTCAAGGGCTACCACGGGCTGGAGTGGACCGAGGCGGGCTATGGCCCTCTGGCTCTTATCGGCGCGGAAAATCTGGCGGACTCACTGGGCCGGAGCGGTTCCTTTGAACTGGACAGGGAGCAGATCCTTGCCTGGGACCCGGACGTGATTTTTGTGGACTATACGGGCCTGCCCCTTGTCCGGGAGGACTATGCGGCGAGACCGGAGCTTTACGAGAGTCTCACGGCCGTGAAAGAAGGCCGGGTCTATTCCCAGATCCCCTTCCGCTCCTTCGCGGTGAACCTTGACACCGCTCTGGCGGATGCCTGGTACGCGGGCTGCGTCCTCTGCCCGGAGGGCTTTTCCGACATCGACCCCGAGGCCAAGGCCCGGGAGATCTTTACCATGCTGCTGGGCAGCGATCCCTATGATCAACTGAAGGAGGCCGGCTATGGCTTCACGACACTTTCACTCGAGAGCTGAGTCCATCGACCCGGCCTATCACAGAAAACAGCTGGCAAGCGTCCTCTTTCTGCTGGGGCTTTTTCTGGCCCTCGCTCTGGCGGCGCTTTTATCCCTGCGCTCCGGCTCCTATGAAACGCCGGTGGCAGAGCTGCTCCGGGCGGTCATGGGCCGCAGCGCGGATCCCCGGATGAACCTTATCGTCCGCAATACCCGTCTGCCCCGCATCTGCACGGCCATCGTCGCCGGGGCGGGGCTCGGTATCAGCGGCTGCGTGCTGCAGGCGGTGCTGCGCAATCCGCTGGCCTCCTCGTCCACGCTGGGCGTCTCGCAGGGAGCCAGCTTTGGTGCGGCCTTTGCCATCATCGTGCTGGGGCTGGGTCAGGGCGGCAGCTTTGGCGTGCCCCTCTGCGCCTTTCTGGGCAGCATGGCCGTGGCCGCGGTGATCCTTGTGCTCACCCGCTTTCGTCAGGTGGGTCCGGAGGGCATTGTGCTGGCGGGTGTGGCCATCAGTGCCATGTTTACCGGCGCCACCACGCTGCTGCAGTATTTTGCCGACGAGGTGGAGATCAACGCCCTTCTTTTCTGGACCTTCGGCAATCTCGGCAGCACCGACTGGGCCGATGTGCGGCAGATGGCGCTGGTTACGGCCGCTGTTGCCCTTTATTTTATGCTCCGCCGCTGGGACTTCAATGCCCTTTTGAGCGGGGAGGAGACGGCGGTGAGTCTCGGCATCCGGGTCAGGCGGCTGACGCTGGTGAATATGGTCCTTTGCTGCTTTGTTTCCTCGGTGCTGGTGAGTCAGATCGGTCTTATCAACTTCATCGGTCTGGCCGCGCCCCATATTGTGCGGCTGGCCGTGGGCAACAACCATGTGTACCTGCTGCCGGGTTCGGCCATGGCCGGAGCGCTGTTGCTGCTGCTGGGCGATTTTGCAGCCCGGGCGGTGATGAGCCCCGTGGTGCTGCCCATTGGAGCGATTACCTCCTTCCTCGGAGGGCCGGTTTTCCTCTATCTTCTCTTCCGGGGAGGGAAAAAGGCATGATACAGGCAGAACATATCGGCTATCATTACCGCCGCGGCCCGGCTGTTCTGGAGGATGTGAGCTTTGACGTGCCCGACGGAAGCTTCCTCGCCATCCTCGGCAACAACGGTGTGGGCAAAAGCACCCTTTTGAAGTGCTTCAACCGCATTCTGCGCCCCGACACCGGCAGCATTTATATGGACGGGGAGAGCCTTCTGCATCTCAGCCAGCGCGCTCTGGCCCAAAAGGTGGCCTTTGTGGCCCAGACAGTGCCCAGCACGGAGCTGACCGTTCATGACATGGTGACGCTGGGCCGGCGGCCCTATATGCACTGGGGCTTTTCCTCCGATGACCACCGCATCGTCCACGAGGCCATGGAGCGGCTGGAGCTTTCCCATCTTCGCGGACGCTATCTGAGCCAGCTCTCCGGCGGCGAGCGGCAGAAGGTCATGCTGGCCCGGGCTCTGGCCCAGGAGCCGAAGCTCCTGCTGCTGGACGAGCCTACCAGCAGCCTTGACATCCAGAACCAGTATCAGGTGCTGGAGATTGTCCGGGGCATCTGCGCCGACACGGGCATCACCGCCATGGTGGTGATCCACGATCTCAATCTGGCATTGCGCTTCTGCGACCGCTTTCTGCTGCTGCGGCAGGGACGGGTCTATGCCGCCGGGGACAGGAGCGTGGTGGACCGTAAGGCCCTGCGGGATGTCTACGGGGTACACGCGGACGTCGTAACGGTAAAAGGACGGGACATGGTCGTCATGGACGACGATATGGGAGGTATTTCAAAATGAGCAACAGACTGGACCCCAACGGCAAGCTCTGGGAAAAAGTGGTGGCCTTTCATGGCCACGAATGCGGCGGCCTTACCATCGGCTATCAGGCGGCTCTTTACGCTGCCGAACTGCTGGGCACCCACATCCATGAGGCGGCCGGCCATCATCACCACGATGAGGAGCTCGTCTGCATCGCGGAGAACGACTCCTGCAGCGTGGACGCCATTCAGGTGCTGCTGGGCTGCAGCATCGGTCAGGGCAACCTCCTTTTCCATCTCCGGGGCAAGCAGGCTTACACCTTCTATGACCGCCATAGCGGCAAGGGTGTGCGGCTGCTGCTGCGGCGCAAGGAACAGCCCATGAGCCGGGCCGAGTCCTTCGCGTATTACCAGAACCACGACTGCACCGAGCTTTTTGATGTATCCGAGCCCCGCCTTCCTCTGCCGGAGAAGGCCCGCCTTTTCGGCAGCTTCGTCTGCGAGTGCTGCGGGGAGCTTGCCGGGGAATACTGGATGCGTGTGCAGGACGGGAAGAAGCTCTGCCTCGACTGTTGGGAGCCCTATAAACGATTTGACGTGTAAATAAAATCCGCTGTGGTTTTTCCACAGCGGATTTTTCATGCGTCTTCTTCCTCTTCGTCCAGAGAAGGCGGGGTCATATTGAGGATCAGCAGGCCCGCCAGAGCCAGCAGCCCTACCGCCCAGGCCCCCAGAATCAGTCGGGAGGCCCCCGTGGCCGTGTCCATGAGGATGGTCAGGGCAAAGACCGGGGCAAGGCAGCAGTAAAACACCGTCTTGGCGGGCTTGGCCCGGTAGAAAAGGTAGGCCGAGAGCCGGTAGCAGGCAAGACACATGGCAGCGATGGCCAGCATCAGCGGTGCATAGCTCCACAGCACCGGGTCCACCGCATAGGTGCGGTAGCCGGTCACCAGCCAGTAGCAGAAGAAAACCATGGGATTCAGGGAGAGAACGGCCCCCAGAAAGCCCCAGCGGGGCAGGAAGGGATAGAGCATCAGCGCCGGTACGGCCAGCAGACCCAGCAGTCCCGTAAACTTGTTCACCGCGCCCACGCCGGTGAAAAAGAGGATGATGCTGCCCACGGCGGCGGCCATGGCGGCGACACCCAAAGCGGCGATGAGGCCCTTGGGGGGATCGGCAAAGGCTTCCTCCGGGTCGGTGGAGGCGCCAAAGCGGTTCAGGTTCCAGCTGAGTATGGCCAGCACCACCGTTGCGGCCAGCATTAAAAGACCCAGCAGCCAGCTGAGTGCCGCACCGGAGGTGATGAGCCCCGTCTCTACATCAAAGGAGTTGACATTCTGCAGCCAGCGCAGCAGGACGCAGAAAGCGCCCAGCACCACGGCGGCCATTGTATTGGTCCATGCTTCTCGTTGCATATCCTTCGTTCCGTTTCCATAGAATGTAGTATCCTATTATTCTATACTTCTTTTCCTGTGCCGTCAAGGAGGTTTCCCATGAAGCGCTGTCTGCTCTTGTCTCTGGCCTGTTTGTTCGTGGCAATGGTCCTGCCGCTCCTGCTGGTGGACAGGCCTCCCGTGGCGGCGGAGGTTCCCGTGCTGCCCAGTCCCTCTGCCCGGCCGCTGCTGACAGCGGACGAGGCGGTGGTCTTCGACGTGCTGCAAAAGGACGGCAGCGTGGTACAGGTGAGCATGGCGGAGTTTCTGCCGGGGGTACTCAGCGGGGAAATGCCCGCTGCCTTCCACGAAGCGGCCCTCCGGGCCCAGGCGGTGGCCGGGCGTACATACATTCTCTCCCGGCTGGGTGTGCAAAAGGCGGCGCATCCTCAGGCGGCTGTCTGTACCGACCCCGGCTGCTGTCAGGCCTGGGACAGCGAAGAGCGCATGCGGGAAAAGTGGGGGGCGGACTTTGACCGCTATTACGGGAAAATCCGTTCCGCCGTTACCGATACGGACGGGGCCTGCCTTTTCTGGGAGGGAGAACCCATTCTGGCCTGTTTCCACTCATCCTCCGCCGCCCTGACGGAGAGCAGCGCCGCTGTCTGGAGCGGGGCGCTGCCCTATCTGGTGAGCGTTACGAGTCCGGAGACCGCGCAGGATGTGCCCAACTATGTCACCACGGTGGAACTCGGCTGCGAGGCTTTCCGGGAAAAGATCTGGTCTGAGTACCCCGGAGCCGATCTCAGCGGAGAGCCGGCGGGCTGGATAGGCGAGATCCGGAGAGAGGAGAGCGGCCGGGTGGAGAGCGTGATCATCGGCGGCATCCGGACGGAGGCGGAAGCGCTGCGGAGCCTCTTTTCTTTGCGCTCGGCGGCCTTTACGCCGGAGTATACCGGAACCGGCTTTCGCTTCACCGTCACCGGCTATGGCCACGGGGTGGGCATGAGCCAGTATGGGGCCAACGTCATGGCCGCCCGGGGGAGCACATGGCAGGAGATACTGCAGCACTATTACCCCGGCGCAGAGCTGAAAATGCAGCCATGAGAGCATGGCTGCATTTTTTATGCCTTTGTCACGTTGATCTCGCCGTTTTCGGCGTCCACATGGGCGGTGTCGCCTTTTTGGAGGCTGCCGCTGAGCATCCGCTCGGCCACGGCGTCTTCCACCTTCGACTGGATGCAGCGGCGGAGGGGGCGGGCACCGTAGGCGGCATCGAAGCCCTTGTCGCAGAGGGCATCCAGAGCGGCATCCGTTACCGTGAGCCCCAGCTCCAGTGCGGCCAGCCGCTCGCGTACCACGTCCAGCATCAGGGCGGCCACGGAGCGGATGTGCTCGCGGCTCAGCTGGTGGAAGACGATGGTCTCGTCGATGCGGTTGAGAAACTCCGGACGGAAGGTCTTTTTGAGATCGGCGGTGACCAGCGCGCGGATCTCCTCGTGGCTGCGCTCGCTGCTTTCGCTGCCTGCAAAGCCCAGGGAGCGGCGCCCCTCGGTGATGTTGCGGGCGCCCACGTTGGAGGTCATGACCACGATGGTGTTGCGGAAGTTCACGTGCCGACCCTGGGAATCCGTCAGGCGGCCGTCATCCATGATCTGCAGGAGGATGTTGAAAACGTCCTCGTTGGCCTTTTCGATCTCGTCAAAGAGGATGACGCTGTAGGGCTTGCGCCGCACCTTCTCGGTGAGCTGGCCGCCCTCGTCATAGCCCACATAGCCCGGCGGTGAGCCGATGAGCTTCGATACCGTGTGCTTTTCCATGAACTCGCTCATGTCGATGCGGATCATGGCATTTTCGTCCCCGAATACGGCCTCGGCCAGCGCCTTACAAAGCTCCGTCTTGCCCACGCCCGTGGGGCCGAGGAAGAGGAAGCTGCCCACGGGGCGGCGGGGATCCTTCAGTCCCATGCGGCCCCGGCGGATGGCCCGGGCCACAGCGCTGACGGCCTCCTCCTGACCCACCACGCGCTTGTGCAGGATGTCCTCCATGTGGGCGAGGCGCTCGGCCTCGTCCTCGGTGAGGGCGGTGACGGGGATGCCCGTCCAGCCGGAGACCACCGCAGCAATGTCCTCGGCGGTGACGCTGCTGCGTCGGCCATCTCGGCCCACGTCCCAGCGCCGGCGTTCCTTGTCCAGCTCGGCGCGCTGCTCGGCTTCCCGGTCGCGGAGTATCGCGGCCAGCTCGAAGTCCTGAGCCTTGACGGCCTCCTCCTTTTCCAGTGCCAGCGCTGTAAGCCGGGCCTCAATCTCCTTGAGAGCCTCCGGTGCGGTATGCGTTTCCATGCGTACCCGGGAGGCGGCCTCGTCCATGAGGTCGATGGCCTTGTCCGGCAGATAGCGGTCGGCGATGTAGCGCATGGAGAGGCGGACCGCCGCCTCCACGGCCTCGTCGCTGATCTTCAGCTTGTGATGGGCCTCATAGCGGTCCCGGAGCCCCCGGATGATGGCAATGCTCTCCTCCTCCGTGGGTTCGTTCACCGTCACCGGCTGGAAACGGCGTTCCAGCGCGGCATCCTTTTCAATGTGCTTGCGGTACTCGTTGAGGGTGGTGGCGCCGATGACCTGAATCTCGCCCCGGGAAAGGGCGGGCTTGATGATGTTGGCTGCGTCAATGGCGCCCTCGGCAGCACCTGCGCCGATGATGGTGTGGAGCTCGTCGATAAAGAGGATCACGTCCCCGGCCTTTTCCACTTCCTTCAAAATGGCTTTGACCCGCTCCTCAAAGTCGCCCCGGTACTTGGTGCCGGCCAGCATGCCGGTAAGATCGAGACTCAGAAGACGCTTGTTCCGCAGGTCCTCGGGCACCTGTCCCTCGGCCATGAGGGCGGCCAGCCCCTCGGCAATGGCGGTCTTGCCCACGCCGGGTTCGCCGATGAGGACGGGGTTATTCTTGCTGCGCCGGGAAAGGATCTGGATCACCCGCTGAATTTCCTGGCTGCGGCCGATGACCGGGTCCAGCTGCCCCTTGTCCGCAAGCTCCGTGAGATCCCGGCTGTACTGGTCCAGCGTCTTGGTGTCGGCCCGACGGGCAGAGCGGCTCTGGGCGGCCTTGGGTGCGCTGCGGTATTCGGGAGCGGAGAAGCGGCCGAGAAGGTCGGTGTAGATCCGGTCCGGCTCCGCCCCGGCGGCGATCAGCATGCGGGCAGCGCTGCTCTCCTGCTCCCGGAGGATGCCCATCAGCAGGTGTTCCGTGCCCACATAGCCGTGGCCCAGCCGATCCGCATCGGCCGCTGCCAGCTCAATGATGCGCTTTGCGTGGGGGGTCAGGCCCTGTACGGGGACGCCGGGGGCGCCCCGGCCCACAAAGCGGCCCAGCAGCTCGGCCACGAAATCCGCGCCGAAGCCGTTTTCCCGCAGCACTCTCGCGCCCAACCCGTCGCCCTCCCGGGCGATGCCCAGCAGCAGATGCTCGCTGCCCACATAGCTGTGGCCGAATTCCCCGGCGGCCTCCCGGGCCTTTTCAATGGCGGAGCGGGCCCGCTCCGTAAAACGATCCGTCATAATCTTTTTGCCTCCTTGCAAAAGGGGCAGGAGTGTTACTCCTGCCCCGCGTCCATATCGCGGAGCTTGTCCCGCAGTTCAATGGCCTTTTCGTAGTTTTCGCTCTTTACTGCCTCCTCCAGCTGGAAACGCAGCGCCTCCTTTTCCCGGCGTTTGGCCAGAGAGGGGTCGGCCTCGGCGGGCTTCACGGCGGGTTTGACGGCAGCGGTGCGGAAGCGGGGGAGAGAGCGGAGCATGGTGCCTCCCAGAGAGAAGCGGGGGGAGAAGAAATCTTCCAGCAGGTTTTCAAAGGGGTCGTAATCAAAGGCGCGCAGGAGCCCCTGCTCCTCTGCGCAGTCGCTGCACAGATGCATTTCGCTCACTTCGCCGTTGATGTTGGCCCTGTAATGGTAGTTGGCCTCATGATTGCCGCAGTTTTCACATTTCATTCTAAGGACTCCTTTCCAAAAAATCAGTCGTTTATGGTTTGTAAGAGCATGTGTTTCATAAGCGAGGCCCGAACCATGTCCCGGTAGGGTCGCGGCACGGGGCGCAGAGCGTTATCGCTGAGGGCGGAGAGGATCAGCTGCGCCTCCCTCTCCCCCAGCGCCTCCTGATGGATGGCGTTGGAGAGAAAGGCAGCTGCCGTCCGCAGATCCAGCTCCTCGCCGATGCTGTTTACCGTGTGCATGATGAGCTGACGGGGGGAGGTGGTGGCCACACGGCGGATGCGGATATAACCGCCGCCCCCCCGGCGGGATTCCACCACATAGCCCCGCTCCGGGGAAAAGCGGGTAGAGATCACATAGTTGATCTGGCTGGGTACACAATTGAAGCGCTCGGCCAGCGAACTTCGCTGCAGCTCGGTGCTGCCCTCACTCTCCTCCAGCATATCCAGTATGAAACGGGCGATCATATCCGTGGTTCCCATAGGCGGCCTCCTGTCGGTCTGACTTTGACTATCTTTGACCTTTTCGAACTCATAATAGTCAGGAAAGGTCAAAATGTCAAGAGGGAAATTTTATTTCTGCATAAATTCCCATTTCGTTCATAATTTCCGGTTGCATTTTCCCGCAACTATGTTACAATACAGGCGAAATCCAAAAGGAGGTACATAGCATGTACGTTATCACCGACGCTTGCGTTTCCTGCGGCACCTGTGCGGATGCCTGCCCCACCGAGGCTATTGTTGAGGGCGCTGACCGTTACGAGATCAACCAGGATCTCTGCGTCCAGTGCGGCACCTGCGCCGGCGCCTGCCCCACCGAGGCTATCGAGGAGCAGTAATTGCCAAGCAGCAAAAGCGGCGGTATGCGAAAGCATACCGCCGCTTTTCAATTCTTTTGCGTCTGTAGACACAAACTCTGCGAGGCTTTGCGCCCGAACGGTTGACGCACCTTTTTCCCCGTGATAAAATACAGGGTTGAAAGAAGGTGGGGGATTATGCCCAATATCATGGATTATCTGGACTGGCGGGGTGACCTGAGCTTTGCCTCCGCTCCCTTTAACGAGGTGGATAACTACATCTGCGCCATGGTGGTGACTCCGGACTACACGGGAGCGGCCCGGGGTGAGCAATCCCTGCGGGAGCTGCTGACGGCCTACGACGCCCTGCGGGGCGGGGCCGGGGACCGGTTGGGCACGCTGGTCTCCCCACACACGCTGCCTATGCTGCGGCGGCTGGGGGAAACGCTGCGCTTCGGCGAGCTTCGTGTCCGGGACTTTGAGCGCCGCTACGACGCAGAGATCACCGAACAGTTTTCCGCTGCCACCGTCCTTCTGCCGGATGGCAGCGCCTACATTGCCTTCTGCGGCACCGACGATACCCTCACCGGCTGGAAAGAGGACTTCCTCATGAGTGCCACCGACGAGGTGCCCGCCCAGCGCTCGGCGCTGGAATATTTCTGCCGGGAGGCGGCGGCCTTTGAGGGTCCCATCCGGGTGGGCGGCCACTCCAAGGGCGGTAATCTCGCGGTCTATGCCGCCCTCCACTGCCCGGAGGCGCTCCAATCGCGCATTGTTGAGGTATATAACAACGACGGCCCCGGCTTTCGCAAAAGCATGGTGGGCACCGAGGAATATAAGCGCATCAAGGGCCGACTCCGCTTCCTGCTGCCCCAGCACTCCATGGTGGGGCAGCTGCTGGAACAGGGGGAGGAACGGCAGATCGTGGAAAGCGCCGTCAGCGGCATGTGGGCTCATGACGGCTTTAACTGGCAGGTAAAGGGGACAAAGTTTGTCCGCTGTGAGGGCTTGAGTCTTGCGGCCCGGGCCTTTGGCGATGCCATGGCGGAGATCCAGGCCCGCATGGACGAGACCGAGCGCCGGGAGACGGTGGAGGCCCTCTTTGACCTCCTTGGCTCCAACGGGGCGCAGACCCTCACCGAGCTGGAGCACCAGAGTCCGCTGGAGGCCATGACCCTTTTGAAGGAGAGCCGGAAAAAGCCGGAAGTCCGGGAATTTCTGGAGGATATGCTGGGCATCATGTTCACGGAGTACACAGAGGAACTCCGGGAGAGCATCGGTGAGCCCAATTGGCTGAAACGAATCCGGAATAAATAAGGAGAGAAGCTATGCCGCCGTTTCGCGTGGTAAGTGAATATGCCCCCGCCGGCGATCAGCCCAAGGCCATCGAGGCGCTGAGCCGGGGACTGGAGCTGGGTCTGCAGGAGCAGACCCTTCTGGGCGTTACCGGCAGCGGCAAGACCTATACCATGGCCAAGGTCATTGAGAGGCTGCAGCGCCCCACGCTGGTGCTGGCCCACAACAAGACCCTGGCCGCCCAGCTCTGCAGCGAGTTCAAGGAGTTTTTTCCGGACAACGCCGTGGAGTATTTTGTGTCCTACTACGACTACTACCAGCCGGAGGCCTACATTCCCCATACGGATACGTACATTGAGAAGGACGCCTCCACCAACGAGGAGATCGACCGGCTGCGTCTTAGTGCCACCTTCTCCCTGCTGGAGCGGCGGGACGTGATCGTGGTGGCCTCGGTCAGCTGCATCTACGGTCTCGGTGAGCCGGACGACTTTGCCCGCATGGCCATCTCCCTGCGGCCCGGGGTGGAGTACGGCCTGGAAAAGCTTTTGATGAACCTCATCGAGTGCCGCTACGAGCGCAACGACATTGCCTTTGAACGCAATATGTTCCGCGTCCGGGGGGACACGGTGGAGATTTATCCGGCCTACTACCGGGGCCGCGCCGTACGCGTGGAGTTTTTCGGGGACGAGGTGGAGCGCATCAGCGAGTTTGACCCCGTCACGGGCGTGGCCAGCAAGGTGCTGAGCCATGTGGCCATCTATCCCGCGTCCCACTACGTCACCAGCCGGGACAAGCTGGACCGGGCTGTCCGGGAGATGCGCCGGGAGTGTGACGAGCGGGAGCGCTGGTTCAAGGAAAACGACAAGCTCATTGAGGCCCAGCGCATCCGCCAGCGGGTGGAGTACGACATCGAAATGATACAGGAGCTGGGCTACTGCTCCGGCATCGAGAACTATTCCCGCATCATCTCAAACCGCCCGGTTGGCAGTGCGCCCATGACGCTGCTGGACTATTTCCCCAAGGACTTTCTCCTCTTTGTGGATGAGAGCCACGTGACGCTGCCCCAGGTCCGGGCCATGTACCGGGGTGACCGGGCGCGAAAGGAATCGCTGGTGGAGTACGGCTTCCGTCTGCCCTCGGCCTTTGATAACCGGCCGCTGAAGTTTGAGGAGTTTGAGCAGCGGGTGAACCAGGCGGTCTATGTCTCCGCCACACCCGGTGAGTATGAGCGTACCCGCTCCGGCCAGATCGCCGAGCAGATCATCCGTCCCACGGGTCTTACCGACCCGGTCATCGAGCTGCGGGGCGTGGAGGGTCAGGTGGACGATCTCATGGCCGAGATCCGCGAGCGCAGCGCGAAAAACGAGCGCACGCTGGTGACCACCCTCACCAAGCGCATGGCCGAGGATCTGACGGAATACTTTGCCGCGGCGGGTATCCGCTGCCGTTATATGCACCATGATATCGGCACCATCGAGCGCATGGAGATCATCCGCGACCTCCGGCTGGGCGAGTTTGACGCCCTCATCGGCATCAACCTCCTCCGTGAGGGGCTTGATTTACCGGAAGTGAGCCTCATCGCCATTCTGGACGCGGATAAGGAGGGCTTTCTCCGCAGCGAGACCTCCCTCATCCAGACCATTGGCCGCGCCGCGCGAAACGCGGAGGGTAAGGTCATCCTCTATGCGGATACCGTTACGCCCTCCATGCGTGCAGCCATGGACGAGACGGAGCGCCGCCGTGCCATCCAGACGGCCTACAACGAAGAACACGGCATTGTGCCGAAAACCATCGTCAAGAGTGTCCGGGAGCTCATCGAAATCAGCGGCCCGGCGGTGCAGACGAAAAGCGGCGTGAAGATGACCGAAAGCGAGCGCCGCGCGGAGATCGAGCGCTTGGAAAAGGAAATGAAGAAGGCTGCCAAGATGCTGGAATACGAATACGCGGCGCTGCTGCGTGACCGGCTCATTGAGCTCAGGGGGGATGGCCGTGGTTAAGAACAGCCCGTCCACCCGGAACTTTGCCGTGGGTTCTGTACCGGGGCACATTGTGCGTATGTGCCTGCCCATGATGGCGGCGCAGCTGGTGAATATTCTCTACAATGTGGTGGACCGTATTTATATCAGCAACATCCCCCTCTGTGGCAGTCTTGCCCTGGCCGGGGTGGGGGTTTCCATGCCGGTGATCTCGCTGGTCACGGCCTTCTCCGCCCTGCTGGGGCAGGGGGGCGTGCCCCTCTGCTCCATTGCCCGGGGTCGGGGGGATAAGGCGGAGGCGGAGCGTTATCTGGGCCATTCCTTCCTTCTTCTGCTCGCGGCCTCGGGGCTGCTGATGGGCCTTGTCTGGGCCCTTATGGAACCCATTCTCCGCATTTTCGGCGCCACGGCAGAGACCGTGGACTACGCCCGGGACTATCTGGCTGTCTACATGGCGGGCACACCCTTTGCCATGCTGAGTCTGGGACTCAACGGTTACATCAACGCCCAGGGCTTTCCCCGCCGCGCTATGCTGACGGTGCTGCTGGGTGCCGTTATCAATATCCTTCTGGATCCGCTTTTTATCTTTGTTTTTAATATGAGTGTGGCCGGAGCCGCCTGGGCTACCGTGCTCTCCCAGATCGTCAGCGCCTTTTGGTGTATGGCCTTCCTCTGCGGAGCAAAGGCGGAGCTGCGGCTGAACCGGGGCAGCATCGGCTTGTGCTTATCAACGGTGCGGGCCATGCTGGGCCTCGGTATCACCGGCTTTTGCATGCAGTTTACCAATGCGCTGGTGCAGACGGTCTGTAATCGGCAGCTGATCGCCTGGGGCGGCGAGCTCTATGTCAGCGCCTTTGTCATCATCAACTCCCTACGTCTGGTCTTTATGGAGATTGTTATGGGCTTCAGCCACGGCATGCAGCCGGTGCTGGGTTTTAACCACGGGGCCGGGGAGAAGAAACGGGTGCTGGAGTGCATCCGCTTTTCCTCGGAAATCTCTATTGTGCTGTCGGTGCTGCTCTGGCTGGTTATCCTCCTTGTCCCGGAGCCGATGATCCGCATTTTTACCGCCGACGAGACCCTGCTGCCCGTGGCGCTGCGCAGTGTGCGTATTTACTTCTTCGGCTTCTTCCTGCTTTCCCTGCAGGCGGTGGGGCAGAGCACCTTTCTGGGTCTGGGACAGGCCAAAAAGGCGATCTTCTTCTCCCTGCTGCGCAAGGCCATTCTGGTGGTGCCGCTGGTGCTGTGGCTGCCGGGCCTGGGTCTGGGCGTGGACGGCGTGTTCTGGAGCGAGCCCATCAGCGATCTTCTCGGCGGCGGTGCCGCCTTTACCACCATGCTTTTAACGGTTTATATCCCCATTCGTAAGGAGGTGCGCCAATGAAACTGATGATACTGGACGGAAACTCTCTTGTGAACCGCGCCTTCTACGGCATCCGTATGCTCAATGCCCCCGACGGCACGCCCACCAACGCCCTCTATGGCTTTCTGGCCATTGTGCAGAGGCTTTTGGACGAGGAAAAGCCCGACGGGCTCTGTGTGGCCTTTGATGTCCATGCCCCCACCTTTCGTCATGAGCGTTATACGGAATATAAGGCGGGGCGCCGTCCCATGCCCGAGGAACTGCGTGTGCAGATTCCCCTGCTGAAAGAGCTGCTGGACGCCATGGGTGTGCAGCGGCTGGAGCTGCCCGGCTGGGAGGCCGACGACCTGCTGGGCACGGTGAGTCTGCGCTGCCGGGAGAACTGGGACTGCGTCATCGTCAGCGGTGATAAGGATGCTTTGCAGCTGGTGGATGAACACGTCCGCGTTCTGAACGTCAAGAGCCGCATGGGCCAGACGGAGACCATCGACTACACCGTGGAGCGCTTCCGGGAGGAGTACGGCTTTGACCCGGCGCGGATGATCGATCTCAAGGCCCTCATGGGCGACAGCTCCGACAATCTCCCCGGCGTGCCGGGCATTGGCGAAAAGACTGCGCTGGAGCTGCTGAAAAACTTCGGCAGTCTCGCCGGGGTCTATGAAAACATGGAGGATGAGCGCATCAAGGCCGGCGTGCGGAAAAAGCTGCTGGCGGGCCGGGAGAGTGCGGAGCTGAGCTTTGAGCTGGCCACCATCGCCCGCAATGCCCCCATCGACTATACGCCCACGGTCTGGACGCTGCCCACGGAAGGGCCCCTCTATGCCCTGATGCAGCGCTTCGGCTTCCGGAAATTCATCGAGAAGTGGAAGCTGCAGCCCGGGGAGGGGGGTGCCGTGGCTGCGGAAACGCGGCAGCGGAGCCTGACGGAGATCTGCGATTTTGCGGCGCTGGAGGAGGCGCTGGCGGGGGAAGTGGCCCTCTACGGCGGACTTTCGGAGCTGGCCCTCGTCCGGGGGGATAAGAGCTGGTACATGAGCCGCGAAAGCTTTTGCGGCGACTATGACGAGGCCCTGCGCCGGCTGCTGGCACCGACGGTGCGTAAAAGCGGCCATCATATCAAGGACCTCCTCCGCGCCGCACGGGAGCAGGGACTGGAGGCCGGGGGCTTTGTATTTGACAGCGCGCTGGCCGCCTACCTGCTGGACGCCACCGCCGGCGGCTATGACATCGAGCGTCTTTGCCTCAAGTACTGTGGCTGGGAGCCGCAGTCCGTGCCGGAGGAAGAACAGCTGTCCCTTTTGAGTGTGGGCAGCGACGCCAAGCGGCAGGAGGCCCTTGCCGAGCGGGCCGCTGCCGTGGAAGAACTGGGCAAGATCCTGCCGGGAAAGCTTGCCGAACTCCAAATGACGGAGCTTTATGAAAAGATCGAGCTGCCCCTCTGCGCCGTGCTGGCGGAGATGGAACACCGGGGCTTTCTGGTGGACCGGGAGGCGCTGAGCGCCTTTGGCGAAAAGCTCAGCGTGGGCATTGAAGAACTGCAGCAGCAGATCTGGCGGGAGGCCGGGCGGGAGTTCAACATCAACTCCCCCAAGCAGCTGGGTGCCGTCCTCTTTGAGGAGCTGGGGCTCCCCGGCGGGAAGAAGACCAAGACCGGCTGGAGTACCAACGCCGATGTGCTGGAAAAGCTTCGCTTTGACCATGCCATCGTGGCCCATGTGCTGGAGTACCGGGAACTGGCCAAGCTCAAGAGCACCTATGCCGACGGGCTTCTGAAGGTGATCGGCCCCGACGGGCGCATCCACACCAGCTTCCAGATGACGGTGACCGACACGGGCCGTCTCTCCTCCCGGGAGCCGAATTTGCAGAACATCCCTGTGCGCCGGGAGCTGGGAGCCATGATCCGGGATATGTTTGTTTCCGGCGAAGGCATGGTGCTGGTGGATGCGGACTACTCTCAGATTGAGCTCCGACTGCTGGCCCACATCTCCGGCGACGAGCATATGCGCGCGGCCTTCCTCTCCGGGGAGGATGTCCATGCCGTCACCGCTTCGCAGGTCTTTGGCGTCCCCCTTTCCGAGGTGACGAGCGAGGAGCGGAGGCGTGCCAAGGCTGTGAACTTCGGCATCGTCTACGGTATCTCCGCCTTCTCCCTGTCGGAGGATCTGGGCGTCTTTGTCCATGAGGCCCGGGCCTATATGGATGCCTATCTGGAGCGCTTCGCCGGGGTGCGGGAGTATCAGAAAAACGTGGTGCAGGAGGCAAAGGAGCGGGGCTATGTGGAGACGCTGTTCCACCGCCGCCGCGCCCTGCCGGAACTGAGCGCGCCCCAGTTCCCCATCCGCGCCTTCGGGGAGCGGGTGGCCATGAATATGCCCATTCAGGGAACGGCCGCAGACGTGATGAAGCTGGCCATGGTGAATGTGGCGGCGCGGCTCCGCAGGGAGGGGCTTGAAGGCAGGCTCATCCTGCAGGTCCACGACGAACTCATTGTGGAGTGCCCCGAGGCGGAACGTGACCGCTGCGCTGCGGTGCTTCGGGAGGAAATGGAGCAGGCCGTGAATTACGCGGTGCCGTTGGTGGCCGAGGCCAAGTGGGGCCGCAGCTGGGCGGAGGCACACTGATATGGACTATGTGATCCGCAAGGCGGAAAAAGCCGATGTGCCGGCCATTGCCGCGCTGGAGGCTCTGTGCTTTTCCCTGCCCCGGGATGCCGGCGTCATTGAACGGGCCATCGGCGACTTTACCGTGGCGGTGGAAGGGGAAAGGCTTCTCGGCTATACCGACTTCCTCACCGTGCTGGATGAGGGCTATGTGGGCAACGTTGCGGTACAGCCGGAGCTGCGCCGCCGGGGCATCGGCGCGGCCCTTCTGGACGAAATGCTCCGGCAGGGGAGGGAGAAGGCGCTTTCCTTCCTGACGCTGGAGGTGCGGCTCAGCAACGCCGCGGCCCAGGCGCTTTATCTCTCCCGGGGCTTTGACGTGGCGGGTGAGCGGAAGAATGTCTACGAGCGTCCCCGGGAAAATGCCCTTCTTATGACATACTATTACTGAAAAGGAACCTGTTCATATGCTGATCTTATCTGTGGAATCCACCTGCGACGAGACTGCTGTGGCCCTTGTGGAGGATGGCCGCCGCGTTCTCACCGATCAGATTTTTTCTCAGGCCGACCTCCATGCCGTCTACGGCGGCGTGGTACCCGAAATCGCCTCCCGCAGCCATGTGGAGGTCATCTGGCAGCTGGCGGAGAAGGCTGTCAGCGCCGCAGGCATCCGCAAAAAGGACATTGATGCCGTGGCCGTCAGCTATGCTCCCGGCCTCATCGGTGCGGTGCTGGTAGGGGTAAACTTTGCCAAGAGTGCCGCCCACGCCCTCGGCGTGCCCCTGATCCCGGTGCATCATATCCGCGGCCACATCGCCGCCAACTATCTGGCCTTTCCGGAACTGGAGCCGCCCTTCCTCTGTCTTGCCATCTCCGGCGGCAATACCATGCTGGTGGACGTCCGCAGCTATACCGACATGCGCATTCTGGGCCAGACCCGGGACGATGCGGCGGGCGAGTGCTTTGATAAGAGCGCCCGGGTGCTGGGCTTGCCCTACCCCGGCGGCGCCCCCATCGACCGGCTGGCCAGAGAGGGCGACGACCACCGCTACACCCTGCCTCGGCCCTTTGTGGGGGAAAATCCCTATGATCTGAGCTTCTCCGGCCTCAAGACCGCCATCATCAACCTTGCTCACCACGCGGAGCAGACCGGCGAGGAGCTGGATAAGGCGGGGCTTGCCGCCTCCCTCTGCCGCGCGGTCAGCGAGGCGCTGGTGCCCCGCACCATGGCGGCCGCGGCGGAGCTGGGCTACGGCAAGATCGCCGTGGCCGGCGGTGTGGCGGCCAACTCCCGCATCCGTGCGGACTTTACGGCAGCCTGCGAAAAGGCGGGCGTGCAACTCTATATGCCGCCGCTGCGCCTCTGCGGCGACAACGCTGCCATGATCGGTTCCCAGGGCTATTACGAGTATCTGGCCGGAAACACCGCAGCCTCCGACCTCAATGCCTATGCCAGCATGGAGCTTTGAGCGATGGGTATACATGACGGACACCGCCAGAGGGTAAGGGAGCGTTTTCTTAATCACGGGCTGGAAAATTTTGATGACATCACGGCGCTCGAACTCCTCCTTTTTTATGCGAAACCTCAGGGGGATACCAACCCGCTGGCTCATGCGCTGCTGGATCGCTTCGGGAGTCTTAGTGCGGTAATGGACGCATCGGTAAGCGAGCTCGTCAAAGTCCCCGGCGTCCGGGAGAGTACGGCCACCCTTCTGAAGCTGATTCCGGCTGTAAGCCGCCGCTATCTGATCGCCCAGAGCACCCACAGCGATGCCATTGACAGCGCCACCAAGGCAGGCCGCTTCTTTGTGCCGTATTTCCTGGATGCCCGGGAGGAACGGGTCTATGCCCTATTTCTGGATGCCAAACGGCGGAACCTGGGCTGTGTGGAACTGGGGCGTGGCGTGGCGAATGCCGTGGACATCAATGCCCGGAAACTGGCCAGCATGGCGCTGGAACGCAACGCCTGCTATGTAGTGCTGGCCCACAACCATCTCAGCGGCGTGGCCCTGCCCTCCGCCGAGGACGAGGAAAGCACCAAACGCCTGGGCGAGGCGCTGAAGCTCATCGGCGTGGGGCTGTGTGACCACGTGGTAGTGGCGGGCTGTGACTATGTATCCATGTGTGAATGCGGTATGCTCTGATTAAATATGGCGTTTCTCCGCCGCTGACGGAAAGGTTATTCCGTTTGCGGCGGACATTTTTTGTTGTTGAAATTGCTTTATGTAAACTTCAATACCGAAAAGTGCGGCGGATATTTCAGGACGGAGCAGGGGGGACTGTGGGGCTTTTTGTCGAAAAATCAAGGAGGCGACGGGGGAGGGGTTGTGGAAAAAGCTGTGGAAAATGTTTATAACTATTTTGTAAATAACGTTACAAAACCCTTTTATGTCAAATATGTATCGTCCGCTGGGGGAAATGTGAATAAAAACAACTTGACAGCGTCTTTCCCAGCGTTTAAAATAAATCGGATGATTTTATGGGAGAATGGGGAACTCCTTTATAATCAATAACCCGTTTCGATAGAAAATACAGTATAAAGGAGGTGCGGAGCCAATATGCCGCAAAACATTGCTACTCTCGCCATTGGGATCGCGATCCTGCTGGCGCTTTTGGTGATAGGTTTCCTTCTGGGCGTTCTGTTCCGGAAAAAGGTAGCTGAGCGCGAAATCTCCAGCGCGGAGGACGAGGCCAGACGGATCATCAACGAGGGGCTGAAAACGGCCGAGAGCAAAAAGCGTGAGGCTCTGCTGGAGGCCAAGGAGGAAATTCACCGCAGCCGCAACGAGCATGAGCGGGAAATGCGTGAGCGCCGGGCCGAGCAGCAGAAGCAGGAGCGCCGACTCCAGCAGAAAGAGGAGAACCTCGACAAGAAGAACGACGCCCTTGAAAAGAAGACAGAGACTCTCAACCGCAAGATCGCCGAGGCGGACGCCCACGAGGAAGAGATCCGCATGGTGAAAAAGAGCCAGCTGGAAATGCTGGAAAAGATCTCCGGCTACACCGTGGAGGAGGCCAAGCAGTACCTGATCCACCAGCTGGAGACCGAAGTTACCCACGAAATGGCCATGAAGGTCAAGGAAATTGAGGCCCAGTACAAGGACGAGGCCGACCAGCGCGCCCGGGAAATCATCGTTACCGCCATCCAGCGCTGCGCCGCCGACCATGCCAGCGAAGTCACCGTCTCCGTCGTTCCCCTCCCCAACGACGAGATGAAGGGCCGCATCATCGGCCGCGAGGGCCGGAACATCCGTTCCATCGAGACCCTCACCGGCTGCGATCTCATCATCGACGACACCCCCGAGGCCATTACCCTATCCAGCTTCGATCCCGTCCGCCGCGAGGTGGCCCGGCTTGCGCTGGAAAAACTCATTCAGGACGGGCGCATCCATCCCGCCCGCATCGAGGAAATGGTGGCCAAGGCCCAGCGCGAGGTCAACCAGACCATCAAGGAAGAGGGCGAGCGCGCCGTCTTCGAAACCAACATCCACGGCCTGCATCCGGACATCATCCGTCTGCTGGGCCGCCAGAAGTATCGCACCAGCTATGGTCAGAATGTGCTGAACCACTCCATCGAGGTGGCCCATATCGCCGGTCTTCTGGCCGCCGAGCTGGGTGTGGACGTGGCCACCGCCAAGCGTGCCGGTCTTCTCCACGACCTGGGCAAGAGCATTGACCACGAAGTGGAAGGCAGCCATGTGACCATCGGCGTGGATATTGCCCGCAAGTACAAGGAGTCCGAGCAGGTCATCCATGCCATCGAGGCCCACCACGGCGACGTGGAGCCCCGTACCGTCATCGCCTGCATCGTGCAGGCCGCCGACACGATTTCCGCTGCCCGCCCCGGTGCCCGCCGCGAGAACATCGAAAACTACGTCAAGCGTCTTGAGAAGCTGGAGGAGCTCACCCGCTCCTTCCCCGGCATCAGCAGCTCCTACGCCATCCAGGCCGGCCGTGAGATCCGTATCATGGTCAAGCCCGAGGAGGTCAACGAGGATCAGATGACCATGCTGGCCCGGGACATCGCCAAGAAGATCGAGACGGAACTCACCTACCCCGGCCAGATCAAAGTGCATCTGCTGCGCGAGACCAAGGCCGTTGAGTACGCAAAGTAAAAATTACGGGAGAGAAAAAGAAATGGAAAACAAACTGGAAAAGAAGTACGGTCTTTTCACCGCCATCTGCATGGTGGTCGGTACCGTCATTGGCTCCGGCGTCTTCTTCAAGGCGCAGGTCATCCTCCAGAAGACCGAGGGCAACATGCCTATGGGTATTCTGGCCTGGCTCATCGGCGGCGCCATCATGATCTGCTGCATTCTCGCTTTTGCGGCCATGGCCCAGAAGTATGAGAAGGTCAACGGCATCGTGGACTACGCCGAGGCACTCGTGGGCGAGCGCTACGGCTACTACATCGGCTGGTTCATGACCACCATCTACTACCCCACCCTGACCTCCATTCTGGCCTGGGTTTCCGCCCGCTACACCATGGTCTTCCTGACAAGCTGCTGGCCCGACATCCCCCTGCTCATTCCTGCTGCCGAGGGCGGCGCCGTTGTCGGCCCCGAGTGCATTGCGCTCACCCTGTTCTACTTCTGCATGAGCTATGCCATCAACGCTCTGTCCCCCATCCTGGCCGGCAAGTTCCAGACCAGCACCACCATCATCAAGTTCATCCCCCTGACTCTCATGGCCGTTGTGGGCATCATCGCCGGTCTCTTCAGCCCCAACAAGCTTCTGGTCAGCAACTTCGCCGCTGCCACCGTCACCGGCGGCATGGGCGCTCCTCTGCTGGCCTCCGTCTGCGCCACCGCTTTTGCCTATGAGGGCTGGATCATCTCCACCTCCATCAACTCTGAGCTGAAGGACGCCAAGCGCAACCTGCCCAAGGCTCTCATCGTCGGCGGCATCATCATCGTGGCCACCTACACCCTCTACTACCTGGGCGTGGCCGGCGGTGCTACCGTGGATGTGCTGATGGCTGACGGTGCTACCGTTGCCTTTACCAACGTCTTTGGCGGCGTTGTGGGCAATATCCTGAACCTCTTCATCGTCATTTCCTGCCTTGGCACCACCAACGGCCTTATGCTGGGCTGCTGCCGCGGCATGTACGCTCTGGCCGCCCGTGGCCGTGGTCCCAAGCCCGAGCTCTTCTCTCAGGTCGACAAGGCCTCCAACCTGCCCACCAACTCCGCCATCATCGGCCTCCTGTTCGGTGCGGCCTGGATCCTGTACTTCTACGTTTCCAATCTGGCCGGCCTCTGGAACGGCTGGACCATGTTCACCGGCACTCCCAACGAGCATGTCATCATGGTCTTCGACCCCTCCGAGCTGCCCATTCTCACCACCTACGCCATGTATCTGCCCATCTTCATCCAGTGGATGAGAAAGGCCGACGACCAGAGCACCGTCCGCCGCTACGTGATTCCCGCTCTGGCCATCGCCGGTTCCTGCTTCATGGTCTACGCCAGCATCGTGGGCCATCGCTGGGGCAACCTCTGGTACCTGGTGGTCTTCGCCGTGATCATGTTCATCGGCAGCCGCTTCGAGAAGCGCAAAGTCTGATTAGTGAAAAAGGAGAGAGGCGACGAGTCTCTCTCCTTTTTGTCAGAAATATTAAGAAAATCAAGGGCTTCGGCGCATAATTATTTGAAAAACGCTATTGACTATTGCACTTTGCTTCGCTAGAATAGCACCATCGAAATTCCCGGGGGGAGAATTGAAAATGAAGCGCGCCAACCGTCATTTCAATATCACTGCTTCTGCCAAGCGCTGTGCAGAGGCTTTTTGCGCCCGTTTCCCCTCCCGCAAGACCGCGATCGTGCTGGACGTCATTCTTGTGGCGTCCATTTCTGTTCTTTTGGCTCTGGACGTAATTATAGAGGTCGTTCAGCTTCTGGCAGTATGCCTCCTTGTAGGCAGGGAAAGCGAGAAGCGCCTGAAGGCAGCCAAACCGGTCTGAGGTATCCAATGGTATACACAGCCGGCTTCGCCGTCAGGCGGAGCCGGTTTTTTGTATGGAAAATCTTTTTAAAAGGAGAAGATACTATGAAGAAGACTCTTTGCATGCTCATGGCTCTGGTGATGCTTTTCACCTGTCTGGCCGGCTGCGGCGCCAAAGAGACTGAAGCTCCCGCTGCTGAGGCCCCCAAGGCTGACGCTCCTGCTGCTGAGGCCCCTGCCGCTGAGGACAACGCCGGGGAAGGCGGCGAGATCGTAATCGCTCTCATCACCAACACCACCGGCGACTACGCCATGTACGGTCTGCCCGTGACCAACGCTGCCAACCTGTACATTGACCAGCTGAACGCTGCCGGCGGCATCAACGGCAAGCAGATCAAGGTTCTGCACTACGACGACAAGGCCGACGGCGTGGAAGCCATGAACGCCTTCAACCTGGCCATGGATAACGGCATCACCGCCGTTCTCGGTTCCGTTCTCACCGGCGCCACCATCGCTCTGGCCGATGCCACTTACGAGTTCAATATGCCTCAGGTCACCGCCTCCGCCACTGCGGCCGGCGTCACCATGATCGACCCCGAGGATCCCGAGAGCGAGATCCGTACCAACGTGTTCCGTTCCTGCTTCATCGACCCCTTCCAGGGCGAGAAGATGGCTGACTACGCCTACAATGTGGTCGGCGCCAAGACCGCTGCCGTCTTCTTCGAGACCGGCAACGACTACTCCGAAGGCCTGAAGGCCGCCTTCGTGGAGAAGGCTGCTGAGCTGGGTCTGGAGATCGTGGCTGAGGAAGCTTTCGCCACCGGCGACAAGGACTTCAAGGCCCAGATGACCAACATTGCCGCCAAGGCCCCCGATGTTGTTTTTGCTCCCATCTACTACGGTGAGGCCGGTCTCGCCGTCACCCAGGCCCGTCAGGTTGGCTGCGACGCTCTCTTCATGGGCGGCGACGGCTTCGGCTCCGTGGTCGAGTATGCCACCGCCGAGGATCTGGCCGGCACCGTTTACTGCTCCGGCTATGCTCCCGGTACCGAGTCCGTTGCTCAGTTCGAGAAGGACTACGAGGCTACCTTCGGTGAGCCGGTTCCCAACATGTTTGCGCCTCTGGCTTACGACGCCGCCATGCTCCTCTGCGAGGGTCTGAAGGCTGCTGAGGAAGCCGGCCTTGAGCACGGCAGCGAGGAGTATAAGCAGGCTGTTATCGATGCCATCGCCTCCATGGACGCCGTGGAAGGCATCACCGGTTCCTACTCCTTCGACGAGTACAACAACCCCATCAAGTCCGCCGCCATCATTGAAATCAAGGACGGCGCCGAGGTCTTCAAGGAAATGTACTAATAGCAAACCGTATTTACGGGGGGAAGTTCGCTTCCCCCCTCTACGGCTTTAAAAACGGACATCCGTTGGGCGGCTTCCGCCCTTGGGGGGAGACCGGCCAAGAGATGTTCGTTTCGAGAAAAGAGAAAGAATTGAAAGGAAGTGACTTGAAAAATGAATCTGTCACTGATCTTTTCCCAGATCGTCAACGGCCTGCAGAGCGGTGCGGTCTTTGCGCTGGTGGCTCTGGGATACAGCATGGTCTACGGCATCATCCGCCTCCTGAACTTTGCCCACGGCGACATCATCATGGTGGGTGCCTACACGGCTTTCTACGCCATGACCGCCTTCCATCTGCACCCTGTGTTTTCCGTGGTGCTGGCGGTGCTTATCAGCATGGTGCTGGGTGTGGTCATTGAAAAGGTGGCCTACACCCCGCTGCGCTCCGCCCCCCGTCTCTCCCTGCTCATCACCGCCATCGGCATCTCTTTCTTTCTGGAAAACGGCGCGCAGCTGGTTTTCGGTGCCGATACCAAGAGCATGGACCCCATCGTTTCCGGCAACACCACCATCGGCGGTGTGAATGTCAGCTATGCGGCCCTGATCACCATTCTGGTCTCCGTTGCCTCCATGATCGTCCTGACCTTCCTGGTGCAGAAGACCAAGCTGGGCAAGGCCATGCGTGCCGTCAGCGAGGACATGGGCGCCGCCCAGCTCATGGGCATCAGCCTGAACAAGACCATCTCCTTTACCTTCGCCGTGGGCTCTGCTCTGGCGGGTATCGGCTCGGTGCTTTATCTCTGTGCCTATCCTCAGGCCTCTCCCACCATGGGCTCCATGCTGGGTCTCAAGGCCTTTGTGGCTGCGGTTCTCGGCGGCATCGGCTCCATCCCCGGCGCCATGATCGGCGGCTTTGCCATCGGTCTGCTGGAGGCACTGGTGGCGGCGGTGGGCCTCTCCGTCTGGAAGGACGGCGCGGTCTTTGCCATCCTCATTGTCGTTCTGCTGGTGAAGCCCACGGGCATCATGGGCCATCAGCTCACCGAAAAGGTTTAAGGAGGCGGAAAGAATGAAACAGAACAATATCCGCATCCCCATGCCGCTTCGCTACGTGATCAATACCGCCCTGATCGTGGGCCTCTGGACTCTGCTGAGCTCTCTCATCAGCGCCGGCGTCATTACCCGTTACTGGACCGGCATCCTTATCATGGTGGGCATCAACATCATCCTGGCCACTTCGCTGAACATTGCCACCGGCTATCTGGGCCAGCTGCCTCTGGGCCACGCGGGCTTCATGGCCGTGGGTGCCTATGCCGGCGGCATCTTCATGAAGGCTACTCCCATGGCGGACCTTCTCAAAGCCGGCGACACTGCCGCTGCTGCCCCCTATATCTTCGCTGCGCTTCTTCTGAGCGCTGTGGTGGCCGGCATCTTCGGCGTCATCATCGGTATCCCCGCCCTGCGTCTCCGGGGTGACTATCTGGCCATCATCACCCTGGGCTTCGGTGAGATCATCCGCGTTATCCTCACCAACATCGACTCCGTGCTGGGCTTCAAGTTCACTTACGGCGCCGCCGGTCTCAAGCGTATCCCCAAGTTCTCCGAGTTTGATCTGGTGTTCATCTGCGTGGTGCTCTGCTGTACGCTGATCCATATGCTCATGAAGTCCCGCCATGGCCGGGCCATTCTCTCCATCCGCGAGAATGAGATCGCCGCGGAGAGCGTGGGCATCCCCACCACGTATTACAAGACTCTGGCCTTTGTGTTCTCTGCCATGCTGGCGGGTATCGCCGGCTGCCTCTACGCCGGCTATCTGGGGTCCCTGTATCCCGCCACCTTCAAGTTCATGAAGTCCATCGAGATCCTGGTCATGGTGGTTCTGGGCGGCATGGGCTCCATGCTGGGCTCCGTCCTCTCCGCCACCGTGCTTACTATACTGCCCGAGGCTCTGCGTCAGTTTGAGG
Organism: Oscillospiraceae bacterium; assembly: GCA_015068055.1. The sequence goes on from SVLG01000004.1 coordinate 53,429, forward strand.
ACCTCCGTATGGTTCTCTACTCTCTGGTGCTGGTTTTGATGATGATCTTCCGCCCCAAGGGACTTCTCGGCAGCTACGACTTCTCCATGTCCCGGACGCTGGAGAGCATCCTCAACCGCCTCTTTGGCGGCAAGGTCAAGAAAGAAGAAAAGGGAGGTGCCAACGATGCCTAAGCCCCCCAAGCCCACTACTCGTCTCGTGCCGGTGCCCAGCACCAACATGATCCCCGAGCGCGATATTGACAAGTCCCCCATTCTGGAGTGCCGTCATCTGGGCATTAACTTCGGCGGTCTGGCCGCCGTGGAAGACTTCAACATCGCCATCGGCCGCACCGAGATCGCCGGTCTCATTGGCCCCAACGGCGCCGGTAAGACCACTGTCTTCAACCTCCTCACCAAGGTTTACCAGCCCACCAAGGGCACCATTCTGCTGGACGGCTTTGACACCTCCGGCAAGTCCACCGCGCAGGTTAACCGCATGGGCATCGCCCGTACCTTCCAGAATATCCGTCTCTTTAAGGATCTGACTGTGCTGGAAAACGTGCTGATCGGCCTCCATCACGAGATGGACTACGGCCTCGGCGGCGCATTGCTGCGTCTGCCCACCTACTGGCGGGGCGAGCGCATCGCGAGAAAGCGCGCGCTGGAGCTTCTCTCCATCTTTGATATGGAGAGCCTGGCCGACGTCCCCGCCGGTTCCCTGCCCTACGGTGCCCAGCGCCGTCTGGAGATTGTCCGCGCACTGGCCACCAATCCCTCTCTCCTCCTGCTGGACGAGCCCGCCGCGGGCATGAACCCCTCCGAGACGCATGAGCTTATGGGCAACATCGTCAAGATCCGCGATACCTTCAAGATCGCCATCCTTCTTATCGAGCATGACATGAATCTGGTCATGGGCATCTGCGAGGGCATCTGTGTGCTGAACTTCGGCCGCATCATCGCCAAGGGTACCGCCGACGAGATCCAGGCCAACCCCGCCGTTATTGAGGCCTATCTCGGCAAGAAGAAGGAGGGCTGAACATGATCCTGCAAGTCAAGGACATCAACGTTTACTACGGTGCTATCCACGCCATCAAGGGCATCTCCTTTGAGGTCAACGAGGGCGAGGTTGTTACGCTGATCGGCGCCAACGGTGCCGGCAAGACCACCACCCTCCACACCGTTTCCGGCCTTCTGCGCAGCAAAACCGGTGAGGTGAACTTCCTGGGCAAGAGCATCGGTCATATGTCCGCCCACAGCATCGTCAAGGAAGGTCTGGCCCATGTTCCCGAAGGACGCCGCGTCTTCCTGCAGATGACCGTGGAGGAGAACCTCGAAATGGGTGCCTACACCCAGCCCAAGACCTCCATTGCTCCCGGTCTGGAGCAGGTTTATGAGCAGTTCCCCCGACTCAAGGAACGCCGTCGTCAGATCGCCGGCACCCTCTCCGGCGGTGAGCAGCAGATGCTGGCCATGGGCCGCGCGCTCATGAGCCAGCCCAAGCTCCTGATGCTGGACGAGCCCTCCATGGGTCTTGCCCCCCTGCTGGTGGAGCAGATCTTTGAGATCATCAAGGAGCTGAACAAGGCCGGCACCACCATCCTCCTCGTGGAGCAGAACGCCCAGATGGCCCTGTCTGTGGCCCATCGCGCCTATGTTCTCGAAACCGGCCGTATCACTCTCTCCGGCACCGGTGAGGAGCTGGCCAACAGCGACGAGGTCAAGAAGGCTTACCTCGGCGGCTAAGTTACCTGAAGAAATCGGAGATTTCTTCAGGTAGAGGGGCTGCGCTGCGTTCAGCGCACTCGCTCCGCTCGCACGTTCACTCCGCGAGAAGAATTTTTGCCGACGTACATGCCGCCGACAAAAATGATTAAATCCTATTTGCGCCTGCGGGCGCAAACTCTGTGAGACATTAAAAAAGCAGCGACTGTCAAAAACAGTCGCTGCTTTTTTACTTAATAACCACATTTTCCTCGCCCAGAAGCTCCGTCAGTTCCTCCACCAGTGCGCTGTGGATGAGACAGGGGGCCCCCAGGCGCTTTTTAGTATCCTCAAAGAAGATCACCATGCGTTCCTGCCCCGGGAACATGGTCAGCAGCAATTCCAGCCGCCGCGTCATGGGGCTCTGCTCGCTCTTGAGGCGTACATAGAGCGTCCGCTCCTTTTTGCGCCCCTCGGGAACCACCTTCTGTCCCGGCACATCCAGATCGGAGAGGGGGCGGATGGAGTCCACCATCAGCTGAGGCTCCTTCTCGTCCCGGAGGGAGATGCGCCCCCGAACCAGCAGGGCCGCCGCCTCCTTCACATAGGCGCCGCCCTGATCCAGCGCCCGCTGGAAGGCGATCAGCTCCATGCTGCCGGTGTCATCCTCCAGCATGATATAGCTCATGAGGGAGTTGTTGCGGGTGGTGCGGGTGCGCTGGGAGGCCACTATGCCCGCGATGCAGATCTCCTGATTGTCCCGGAACCGCTGGGGCTCACCCTCGGCAAAATCCGAGATCACCGCACCGATGGCTACGGCCCCGGCATCCCGGGCCCGGTTGCGGTACTCGTCCATAGGGTGGCCGGAGAGGTAGAGACCGGTGGTCTCGCGCTCCATGGCCATGAGTTCCTGACGGGTGAACTCCGCCACATTGGGGAGACGCAGGGTCTCCACGGGCTCTTCCTCCTGTCCGAAGCCAAAGAGATCCATCTGCCCGGCGATGTTTTTGCGTCCGTCCCCGGCCACGCCCTCCACGACACGGTCAACGACCTCCAGCAGGGCCCGGCGTTTGAAGCCAAGGGAGTCAAAGGCCCCGGCGCGGATGAGAGACTCCACGGCCCGGCGGTTCATGTCCCTGCCGTAAAGCCGACGGCAGAACTCGTCCAGCGAGCGGAAGGGGCCGTTTTCGGCGCGCTCGGTCATGAGAGAGTCGATGAAGCCCCGACCGATGCCCTTGATGGCCACCAGGCCAAAGCGGATGTTTTCTCCGGCCACGGTGAAGTCCGCATCGGATTCGTTGACATCCGGAGGCAGGAGGCGGATGCCCATGTCCCGGCACTCGCCGATATACTCGGCCACCTTGGTGGAGTTATCGAGGATGCTGGTCAGCAGCGCCGCCATGTACTCCCGGGGGTAATAGCACTTCATATAGGCGGTGCGGTAGGTGACGAAGGCGTAAGAGACGGCGTGGGCCTTGTTAAAGGCGTAGTTGGCAAAGTCCACGATCTCGTCGTAGATGCTGGCGGCCACGTTTTCGGGTACGCCGCGCTTTACCGCGCCGGGGATATTGCGTGCTTCATCGCCGTGGATAAAGGTCTTGCGCTCGGCGTCGATGACGGCGTGTTTTTTCTTGCTCATGGCCCGGCGGATCACGTCGGCCTGGCCGAGAGAGTAGCCTGCCAGTTCCCGGAACACCTGCTGCACCTGCTCCTGATAGACCATGCAGCCGTAGGTGACGTTGAGGATGGGCTCCAGCAGGGGGTGCTTGTACTGGATCTTCTCCGGGTGCTGGCTGCACTCGATGAAGCGGGGGATGGACTCCATGGGGCCCGGACGGTAGAGGGCGATGATGGCGGTGATGTCCTCAAGGCTTCTGGGCTTCAGGGAGGTACAGACGCCGGTAATGCCCGCCGATTCCAGCTGGAACACGCCGGAAGTCTTGCCCTGTGAGAGCATTTCAAAAACGCCGGCATCGTCCATGGGGATGGTGTCCACCGAAAAGTCCGGCTGCTTTTTTCGTACCAGCTCCGCCGCGTCCTCCAGCACCGTGAGGTTCCGGAGGCCGAGGAAGTCCATCTTGAGAAGACCCAGTTCCTCCAGCGTGGTCATGGGGTACTGGGTGACGACGCTCTCGTCGTTTTTGGCCAGCGGCACATATTCATAAACCGGCCGGTGGGTGATGACCACGCCGGCGGCGTGGGTGGAGGCGTGGCGGGGCATGCCCTCCAGCGCTCTCGCGGTGTCGATGAGGGTGTGGAGTTCGTCGCTGCTTTCGTAATAGTCCCGGAGGGGTTTCGACAAGCGCAGGGCTTCGTCCAGCGTCATGCCAAGAGCCATGGGCACCTGCTTGGCCACGGCGTCGCACTCGGCGTAGCTGACGTTCAGGGCCCGGCCCACGTCCCGGATGGAGCCACGGGCTGCCATGGTGCCGAAGGTGACGATCTGGGCCACGTGGTCGCTGCCGTATTTGCGGTTCACATAGTCAATGACTTCACCCCGGCGGCGGACGCAGAAGTCCATGTCGATATCCGGCATGCTGACGCGCTCGGGGTTCAGGAAGCGTTCGAAAAAGAGGGAGTAGCGGATGGGGTCCACGTCGGTGATGGCAAGGCAGTAGCTGACAATGCTGCCGGCGGCGCTGCCGCGGCCGGGGCCCACGGGGATGCCGCTGCGCTTGGCGAAGTTTACGAAGTCCCAGACGATGAGAAAATAGTCCACAAAGCCCATCTGCCGTATCATTTCCAGCTCGTACCGGAGCTGGGCGCGGCTCTCCTCCGTTCCCTCGCCGTAGCGGCGGGTGAAGCCCTCCCCGCAGAGCTTGCAGAGATAGGAGTAGCTGTCCGTTTCACCCTCGGGGAGCTTGTACTCCGGCAGGTGGTAGTGGCCGAACTCAAAGTCGTAGTTGCAGCGCGCCGCAATGTCCTCCGTGACGGCCAGAGCCTCGGGGATGTCGGGGAAAAGCGCGCGCATCTCCTCCTCGCTTTTCAGATAAAGCTCCGGGGAGTCGAACTTCATGCGTCCGTCCTGATCCACGGTCTTGCCCATCTGGATGCACATGAGTACGTCCTGATTGTGCGCATCACTCTTGTTGATATAGTGGGCGTCGTTGCTGGCGCAGAGGGGGATGCCGGTCTCTCTGGAGAGGCGGCGGATCTGAGCCGCGGCCCGCTGTTCCTCTTCGAGACCGTGATCCTGAATTTCAAGATAAAAATCCTCGCCGAAGAGCGCTCTCAGCTCCTCGGCCTTTTTCTTTGCGGAGGCATAGTCCCCGTGGATAAGGCACTGAGGGATGTAACCTGCCACGCAGCCGGATAGACAGATCAGGCCCTCGGCGTATTGGTGCAGCAGCTCCCAGTCGATGCGGGGGCGGCTGTAGAAGCCCTCGGTAAAGCCGCAGGAGACGAGGTAGCAAAGGTTCCGGTAACCGGTGTCGTTTTTGCAAAGGAGGATCAGATGGGTATAGTCGTTGTCGATGCCGTGCTCTTTCTGGAAGCGGCTGCGGGGGGCCACATAGACCTCGCAGCCGATGATGGGTTTGATGCCCTCGGCCTTGCAGGCGCGGTAAAAGGCCACCGCGCCGTACATGACACCGTGGTCCGTGACGGCCAGCGCCGTCTGGCCCAGCTCTTTGGCGCGCTTTGCCAGCAGCGGGATGCGGCAGGCACCGTCCAGCAGGGAGTATTCCGTATGCACATGAAGGTGGACAAAGGACATAGTGTTACCTCGGTGGGGGTTATTCTTCTTCCTCGGTGTAGGCGAGGAGCTTTTTCATCCGGTGGCTCATACAGCTTTTGCTCACCGGGGGCCAGGCCAGTTCCGCCAGCTCCGCAAGAGAGGCTTCCGGGTTTGCGATGCGGAGCATGGCCGTCTGCTGCAGCACCTCCGGCAGGTTAAAGAGACCGTAGCGCTCGTCCAGAGTTTTGATGGTGTCCAGCTGCTCCCGGGCGGCGGCGACGATCTTGTCGGCGTTGGCGCTGTCGCAGTTTACCCGGCGATTGACGGCGTTGCGCATATCCTTCTCCACCTTGGCCTGCATGACGCCGATGGCGGAAAGGGGCGCGCCCAGGGTGGTCAGCAGATCCGCAATGGCATCGGACTGCTTGAAGTAGGTGATGAAGCCCCCGGAGCGCATGGAGTCCTTGGGGCTGAAGTCCATCTCCCGCAGCAGGGCATAGGTCTCCCGGGAGACGCTCTGGTGGCTGGTGAGGATTTCCAGGTGGTAGCGCTTGTCCGGGTCGGTGATGCTGCCTCCGGCCAGGAGGGCGCCCCGGAGAAAGGCCGTGCGGCAGCAGTCGCTTTCCAGCACGCCCAGATTGATGTGCAGGGTAAGACCGGCCTCAATGCCGTAGGCGGCAAAGATCTTTTGAATTTTGTCGGTGTCGGTGATGAGAAAGCTGCGCTTGCCCTGCGCATGCTCGGCCGGACGCTTATCAAAGTCGAGATCAAAGGCCCGGCGGAAGAGCTTGGGCAGGCGCTGGGCCAGCGCGGAACTGGCGGTGATGATGCGGATCTCCCGGGGGGAGAAGGTATGGCAATGGAGCAGGATGCCATAGCATTCTGCCAGCGCGCAGCAGTGTATATTCAGCGGGGCCTTGCAAAGCTCGGCCTTGGTATCGGCGGAAAAGGACAAGGGGAATCCTCCGTTTCTTTATCGGTAGACGCGGGTGGGAGAGAGTTCTCGGAAAAGCTCCATGATGGATTGGGCGAGAGCATCGGAGTCATGGCGGATGAGGCCGCTGTCCCAGGCGGCGATGTCCGCCGTGTGAAGCGTGACGCCAAGCCCGGCCAGTTCCTCTGCCTCGATGCGGACGGGGGAGGCTCCCTCCCGGGCGTAAGCCGGGAGCTGTTCCGGCGGAATGGGGAGACTGTTGGCAAGGCAGTGATCAAAAAGCTGTCCGCCGCCGTGGGTGAAGAGGGCGCGGATGTGGTCGGCGGCGCTGTAATGTTCGGTTTCTCCGTCCTGCGTCATCAGGTTCATGATATAGAGCTTGATGGCTCTGGAGGCGCGTATGGTATCGCTGACACCTGCGACCAGAAGATTTGGGAGCACGCTGGTATAGAGACTGCCGGGCCCCAGCAGAAGAAGGTCTGCTTCCCGGATGGCTTCGAGACAGGCGGGGAGCGCCGCAGGCCGCGCCGGTGTCAGCCAGATTTCCCGGATGTGCTCGTCCCGGCCCTTTTTATAGTCGGCAATCTGGCATTCGCCCTCGATGACCGCGCCGTCGGTGAAGGCGGCGCAGAGCTGTACATCGGCGTTGGTGACGGGAAGGACACGGCCGGTGATGGCCAGCACTTCGCTCATGCACTGCACGGCCTCGTCAAAGCTGCCGCACATGCCGTTGAGAGCGGCCAGAAAGAGGTTGCCGAAGCTCTGGCCTTTCAGGTTGCCCTCGCTGAAGCGGTAGCCCAGCAGCGCGGCCATGGTTGGTTCGGTGTTGGCCAGGGCCTGTATGCAGTTTCTTATATCGCCCGGCGGGGGCATGCCCAGCTCCTGCCGCAGTACACCGCTGCCGCCGCCGTTGTCCGTTACGGTGACAATGGCGGTGAGGGAAATGTTTTCCTTTTTCAGACCTCTCAGCATGGTGGAGAGGCCCGTGCCGCCGCCGATGGCGACGACCCTGGGGCGGCGGCTCATGCTTCTTTGCCCAGACCGCAGTCCCGGTGGGAACTGCCGGCCTCAAAGCCCTGCTGCATCAGCCGGTCGGTGAGGGTATTGGCAACGGCCACGCTGCGATGGCGACCGCCGGTGCAGCCGATGGCAATGGTCAGGGAGTTTTTGCCCTCCTCCTGGTAGCGGGGGATCAGCCAGCTGACAAGGTCGGTGAGCTTATCCAGAAAGAGGCGGGCGTCGCTGTTGTCCAGCGCGTAGGCAGCCACCCGGCTGTCAAGGCCTGTCAGAGGCCGCAGCTCATCCACGTAGTGAGGGTTCGGAAGAAAACGCACGTCAAAAACAAGGTCGGCTTCCAGCGGAAGGCCGTATTTATAGCCAAAGGACATGATATTCACCGGCAGGGAGATGCTGCCGTCACCGGCGGAGAAGATGTGCCGCAGTTCGCTGTAAAGCTGGCCAAGGGTGGTGCTGTCGGTGTTGATGATCCAGTCGGCCCGTTCCCTTACGCTCTCCAGCAGACTTCGTTCCTTTTCCACCGCTCTCTGCATGGAAAGACCCCTCTTGGTCAGGGGATGGCGGCGGCGGGTTTCCTTATAGCGGCGAACGATGGTCTCGGCGCTGGCCTCCATAAAGAGGATGCGGTAGTCAAAACCCTGCTGCCGCAGTTCGTCCAGAGCCAGAAAGAGCTCGTCAAAGCTGGACTGGCTGCGGATATCGGTGACCAGAGCGACCTTTTCAAAGCGGCCCCGGGCGTCCAGACAGAATTCCGCGAAGCGCCGCAGCAGCGCCACAGGCATGTTATCCACGCAGAAATAGTCCATGTCCTCCAGAAAGTTGGCAGCCTGACTCTTGCCGGCGCCGGAGAGACCCGATACGATCAGGAATTCCATCCCATGCTCCCTTTCTCTGTGATGAGCTTGACTTCCGGCTCCAGCGTGATGCCGGAGCGCTGAAAAACGGCGGCCTGTATATGGGCCATCAGGCGCTTTACATCCTCGCAGCTGGCACCGCCCCGGTTCACCACGAAGCCGGCATGCTTTTCGCTGACCTGTGCGCCGCCGATGGCAAAGCCCTTGAGCCCGGCCTCGTCGATAAGGGCGGCGGCATAGCCGCCCACGGGGCGCTTAAAGGTGCTGCCGGCGCTGGGGATGTCCAGGGGCTGGCTGCCCTTGCGGCGCTCCATAAGGGACTTCATGGTGGCCCGGATGACGCTCTCATCACCCTTTCGGAGGTCCATGTCTGCGGAGAGAAGAATGTCATCCGTGTCGCTGAAGCGGGAGTGACGGTAGGAAAGCTGCAGCTCATCGCTTTCGCAAAGCTCCAGCTCGCCGTTCAGGTAGCGTGCCGAGCGCAGCACATCCTTCATCTCCCCGCCGTAGGCCCCGGCGTTCATGCTGACGGCCCCGCCCAGCGTGCCGGGGATGCCGTGGGCAAATTCAAGACCGGTCAGGGAAAGAGACGCGGCAAAGAGGGCCAGCCGGCCCAGCAGAATGCCGCTGCCGGCCCGGATGCGTGTTTCACTCAGCGCCTCCGCACGGCTGAGTCCTTCGCCGATCTGCAGGATGAGACGGGGAATAAAACCGTCCTCGGCCAGAATGTTGCTGCCGTTGCCGATGACCAGAGGCTTCGCTCCCTTTTCCCGGAGGAAGCGGCAGACAGCCAGCAGTTCCGCCTCGCTTTTCGGCTGGATCAGAGCGGCGCAGGGACCGCCGATGCGAAAGCTGGTGTGTCGGGAGAGGGGTTCGTTTTCGCTGAGCTTCAGTTCCGGCAGGGCAGCGCGCAGTTCTTTTGTGATAAGGGAAAGCTCGTCCATGGTTTTCAGCCCTCGTCGATCATACTGTTATAACGTTCCACCAGCACCTCGGCGGCGTTGTAGCCCATTTTCTTTTCGCGGTTATTCATGGCTGCCAGCTCCAGAATGGAGGCAAGGTTCCGGCCGGGGCGCACAGGGACTACGTTCAGCGGAACCTTCACGCCCAGAATGTCCATCTCCTGCTGGTCAATGCCCAGACGATCATAAGCCTTTTTCTCGTCCCAAAGCTCAAACTGCACCACCAGATCGATGCTCTGTTCCAGTTTTACGCTGCCCACGCCGAAAAGATGCCGGGCGTCCACCACACCAATGCCGCGGACTTCCATGAAGTAGCGGATCATCTCCGGGGCGGAGCCGATGAGGGTGTCGCGGTTGATGCGCTTGATCTCCACGGCATCGTCCGCCACCAGACGGTGGCCCTGACGCAGCAGCGCCATGGCCGTTTCGCTCTTGCCCACGCCGCTCTCGCCGGTGATCAGCACGCCTTCGCCGCAGATCTCCATGAGAACGCCGTGGAGCATGGTCCGGGGGGCCAGCGCGTTGTAGAGGGTTACAATCAGCTGCGCCATGAACTCAGAGGTTGGGGTGGTTATGGAGTAGAGGTTCACGCCATAGCGCTCGGCGGCCTTCAGGAAGGAGTGGGGGACCGCGTCACCTCTGTGGTGGGCGAAAATCAGAACCTCAATGCCGCTGCTCATGAATTTGTCGATGCGGCTCAGCTGCAGCGTATCCGGCACAGTGTCCAGAAAGCTGGTTTCCACCTTGCCAATGATCTGGATGCGCCGGGGGTCGAAGTAATCGTAAAAGCCTGCCAGCTGCAGACCGGCCCGGTTTACCTGGGCGCTGGTGATGCGCACCTTTTTATAGTTGGGTGTCAGGTAGATGGGGGTGAGGCCCACCTCCTGCACAATGGTATCGAGATCCACGGAGTAAGAGTTGCTCATGTCTTATCCTCCATTTAAATATAATAGTCCTATTTTACTATCTTTGGAGGCAAAAGAAAAGCCCGAAAACTATGAAAAAAGGCCTTGCATTCCTTGAAAGTTTCTGCTATTATATGTGGGCTGCCCACTGGGCAGACCAAATCCATAAGGAGGTGCAGTAAGCATGGCGAAGTGTCAGTTCTGTGACAAGGGCGTTACCTTCGGTATCCAGGTGAGCCACTCTCATCGTCGTACCAACCGCATGTGGAAGCCCAA
>SVLG01000066.1 GCA_015068055.1 Oscillospiraceae bacterium
CGACGAGGTTGACTACGTCATCCCCGGCAACGATGACGCCATCCGCGCCATCCGTCTCATCAGCGCCACCATGGCCAACGCCGTGCAGGAAGGCCGTCAGGGCATCGACGCCGCTGAGGCTCCCGCCGCCGAAGTGAAGGAGGAAGAGTAATGGCTAACATTTCCGCTTCTGCTGTTAACGAGCTTCGCCAGGCCACCGGCTGCGGCCTGATGGACTGCAAGAAGGCCCTCATCGAGACCGAGGGCGATTTTGACAAGGCCGTCACCTACCTGCGTGAGAAGGGCCTCGCTTCCCAGGCCAAGAAGGCTACCCGCGTGGCCGCCGAGGGTCTGGCTTACGCCGCCGTGATCGACGGTGTCGGCGTTGTGGTCGAGGTCAACTGCGAGTCCGACTTCGTGGCCGGCGGCCCCCTGTTCGGTTCCTTCGTGGAAGGCGTTGCCGCTGTCATCGCCAAGGAGAACCCCGCCGATGTCGAGGCTCTCAACGAGTGCAAGTGGCCCGACGGCAGCAAGACCGTCGCCGAGGCCAAGGACGAGATCTTCCTCGCCCTGCGTGAGAACATGAAGATCCGCCGCTTTGAGCGCGTGGAAGGCTGCGTTTCCGTCCCCTACGTCCACATGAAGGGCAAGGTCGCCGTTCTCGTCAAGCTCGAGACCGAGGCCTCCGCTGAGGAAGTCAACACCCTCGGCAAGGACATCGCCATGCAGATCTGCGCTCTGAACCCCTCCTACCTGGACGAGTCCCTGGTTCCCGCTTCCTTCATCGAGAAGGAGAAGGAGATCCGTCTGGCCACCGCCAAGCAGGATCCCAAGAACGCGAAGAAGCCCGATGCCATCCTCGAGAAGATCGTTCTCGGCGGCATCGCCAAGATGTACAAGGAAATCTGCCTCCTGCAGATGCCCTTCGTGAAGGACGACAAGCAGACCGTCGCCCAGTACGTCGCTTCCGTGGCCAAGGAGCTCGGCAAGGACGTCAAGGTTGCCGGCTACGTCCGTTTCGAAAAGGGCGAGGGCATCGAGAAGCGTCAGGACGACCTTGCTGCTGAGGTTGCCAAGATGGTCAACGGCTGATAAGGCTGTGATATAACGAAAAAACACACTGCGAAAGCAGTGTGTTTTTTTACTCCTCATACGTCAAAGGCGGCAACGTCTTCCACGCTCTCGCCGCGTACCACCACGCGGGCCTCGCCCTCGGAAAGCATGACCACAGGGGGCCGGGGGACGCGATTGTAGTGGGAGGACATGGCGTAGTTGTAGGCGCCGGTGGTGCAGACAGCGACAAGATCACCCCGCCGGATGCCGGAGGGAAAGTGAACACCCTCCTGCAGAATGTCGCCGCTTTCGCAGCAGTGGCCCACCAGAGAACAGGCAAAGTCTGTCGCCTCGTTCATCTTCTCTGCGGCAAGGCAGGTGTAGCGGGAGCCGTAGAGGGCAAAGCGGGGGTTATCGGTCATGCCGCCGTCCACGGAGACATAGTTTTTGTAGCCGGGGATACACTTGACGCTGCCCACGGTGTAGAGAGTCATGCCGGCGTCGGCCACGATGCTGCGGCCCGGCTCCAGAAAGATGTCGGGCTCCGCAATGCCAAGCCGTCCACAGCTTTCGTGAACCACCGCCGCCACGGCGGCGATCTTTTCTTCGATATCGAGGAAGGGATCTTCCTCCACGTAGCGCACGCCATAGCCGCCGCCCAGATCCAGCTTCCGGGTAACAAAGCCGTGCTTTGCCTTCATCTCCGCGGCAAACTCCAGCATGACCACGGCGGCCCGCTCAAAGACATCCTCGGCAAAGACCTGAGAGCCCACATGGCAGTGGAAGCCCATGAGGTCTACGTTTTCGCAGCCCAGCGCCCGGACGGTGAGGCTTTCCGCCTGACCGGTGGCGATGGCGGAGCCGAACTTGCTGTCCACTTTCCCGGTGGCAATGGCGGCGTAGGTGTGGGGGTCGATGCCCGGGGTGATGCGCAGAAGAATCTCCTGCTTTCTGCCCCGGCGCGCACTCTCGGCGTCCACCGCCAGCAGCTCCTCCAGATTGTCCACCACAAAGGTGCCAACGCCCTTGTCCATGGCGTAGCGGATGTTTTCGTCGGTCTTGTTGCTGCCGTGATAGTAAGCCAGGGACATATCAAAGCCCGCAGCCCAGGCGGTGTATATCTCGCCGCAGGAGACCACGTCCACGCCCATGCCTTCTTCGCTCATGATGCGGTAGATGGCCTTGAAGGAGGCCGCTTTGCTGGCATAGAGGGGACGGGAGGCGACGGAAAAATGCTTCGCCATGGCGGCCTTGTACACCCGGCAGTTATGACGGATGCGATCCTCGTCCAGAAGATAAAGGGGCGTTTTAAACTCCGCTGCCAGCTCCGCGGTGTCGCGGCCGGCAAAGCAGAGGCGGCCCTGTTCATTGACCGTAATGTTTTCGCAAATGCTCATATTTCGTTTCCTCCCACGGCAAAAGCCATAGATGAGAATAACACTCCTACGCGGGAAAGTAAAGGTTTTTCCGTTCCTCAGGGCTCCACGTCAAATTCCAGCACGTATTTCTCCCCGTCAAATTCATTGACCTTTACCTCTATGGTGTCGAGGGCAGAAAAGTCCATGTCAATGGGGTACTGATAGGGGCTTACATCAAAATCCGTCAGAATCGGCACGCCGTATTCGCCCTTGGGTGCATCGGAATTGTAGATATCCGGGTGCAGACCATACTCCGGCAGGGTGATGCGCCAGGTGATGCTGTCTTTTGTATGGGAGAGCTCCGGCTCTGCGCTGTATAGCTTCTGCGTCTCCTCATCTTTCACCATGATCTGGTACCAATCATAGAAGATCTGCTCGATCATGTCCTCCAGTCTCCGAGCATCCTCCGCTCCGGGGTTATCCGTCCAGAACATCGTGCCGACGCTGAGACGCTTCTCCCCGGCAAGCATGGTAACCTCCCACAGATATTCCGCGTACATTTCCTGAGCGTCGGCGTGGTTGACTGTGTAGCTGTCCTGCAGCGTGAGACCTTTCAGGGTGATGATCAGCGTCCGGGGCTCCTGCAGCAGGATGTCCACCGTCTCGTTGGAGAAAAGAACGGTGGGTTCCGGCGTGGGTTCCGGGGTCGGCTCGGGTGTGGGTTCGGGCGTCGGCTCCGGCGTAGGTGCCGGGGTAGGGGCCGCAGTGGGCTCGGGGGTCGGCGTTGCCGCCAGGGCTGCGCTGCCGCAGCCGGTCAGCAGGACAAACACCGCGCAGAGCAGCAGGGAGATAAGAAGCGGCTTTTTCATGTTTCCGTTCCTCCGTTCAATGTTTCATCTGCAGTGGGCGTTTCTGTTGCGCCTTGGGCATCGGCCGCCGTCTCCGGCGACAGCATGCCCCAATAATGGAAGCGGCCGTCTTCCTTGTCCTCCAGATATTCGTACATGGATCCGCGCCACCAGTCGGAGCTTTCCCCATCTTCTTCCTCCGCCGGTTCGTCAATTATGGCAAAAAACTCTTCCGCGCTGGTCAACGGTTCTTCCATGTCGTAACGCCCCAGAAGAATCCCCTCGTATTCCGCCGGGACCAGAACGCAAATCTGCTCTATGAAGGTGATGCGCCGGTCTTCGTAAATATCCCTTTCTCCCAGACTTTTGGCGATGTTGTCATGACGGAGCGATCCTCCTACATGGACTGCCCAGCACTCCACTTCTTCCCCGTTGCAGAGAACCGTAAAGGAAGCAATCTCATCCGTCGCAGAGAGCGGAGTCAGAACGTTTCCGCTCTCCCTGTCTATAATGCAGGAACGCCAGATCCGGTCGTACCACCGACGGCTGTTGTCCAGTTCGTGCTCATCGAAGGTTGCAAAGATATCCTCGCATTTCAGCACGCATTCGATCTGAGAGCAGATGAGCTTATAATCCTTAAACTTTTCCGCCCACTCCTCCAGAGTGATCTCCGGTTCAATCTGCTCCTGATAGGGATTAAAGATACGATTGGTATAGAAGCGGAAAAAATTGCTGCCCTCATAATCGGCAACGAAATTCCGGGAGGGAATTTCGGCCACAAAAAGCTGCAGCGCCGTTTCCACCTGATCGGTGAAAAACTCAGAGCGGTCTTCCGGAAAAGCGCAAATGCTGTCTTTGTACATGACATCGGAGGAATATGCACCGGATATGTAGTTAAAGGGAAGGAAGCCAAGTTCCTTTTCCGTCTTTTCGTTGTAGTACCGGGCATATTCCAATTCCGGCGTGCAGTACTCCCACAGGGTAATGTCGTTTACCTCAAAGTAGTTGGGTGTCGGCGTCGGTTCGGGCGTCGGTTCCGGCGTGGGTTCCGGGGTCGGCTCGGGTGTGGGCGCTGCGATGGGCATGGGTGTCGGCTCCGCAGGGGCCGTATCGGCGCAGCCCGCCAGCAAAACAACGACAGCCAACAGGATGAGGCCTGGAACCCTCTTTTTCATGCCGATTCTCCTCCAAACTGCTCCGAGGCCAGATGGATATAGTGAGGGGAGTTTTTTTCAATGAGTTCCTTCTCTTCCTCTGTCAGCTCTCTTACGACTCTTGCGGGGCTGCCCAGCAGCAGGGAGCCCGCCGGGGCGTCCATTTTGCCGGTGACCACGGCCCCGGCACCCACCATGCAGTAGTCGCCCAGCTTTGCCCCGTTCAGCAGGATGGCACCCATGCCGATAAGACAGTGGTCGCCAATGGTGCAGCCGTGGACAATGGCAGCATGGCCCACGGTGCAGCCGCGGCCGATGTTCACACCCACATTGCCCATGGAAAGGGAGCCGTGTACCACGCAGTTATCCTGTATGTTGGTACCCTCGCCGATGATAATGGCGTTGCTGTCGCCGCGGACTACGGCGCCGTACCAGATGTTGACGTTTTCGCCCATCTGTACATCCCCCACTACGGTGGCGTTGGGGGCAATATATACCTTTTTTTCGTTCATAGCGTTCTCCTTATCAAAAAAGAGCGGCGGGTGCCGCTCTTTTGCCTTTATTCCTCGGGGGAGAAGTCGTCCTTACCCACGCCGCAAAGCTCGCAGGCAAAGTCATCGCCCAGATCTTCCCACTTCACACCGGCCTCGTCCTCGTCGTAGACCCAGCCGCAGATGTTGCAGACATACTTCATGTTTATTTCCTCCTTATAATTCAGTAAAGGTATAGCGGACAAAATAACCCTTGCCGTCGCCGCAGGTGATTACCAGATCGCCCGCGCGGTTGTTTCCCTGCTCCATAAGAGGAAAGCGGGTGTTTCCAGTGACAAAACCAACGGGGTCGTCGGTTTCAATTTCCAGAAATTCCTTGATGGCGTGTTCCTCGCCGCCGCAGGGGTTGATGGATTCTTTTAGAACTTCGTATTCCTTCATACGATTTCTCCTTCTTTAAGATGTGCATAAATACGGTTTATAATCTCCGCGTCGACTTTCGAACTGAATTTCCGGGCGAAAAGAAACGGGGAGGCGATCAGCGCATCAAAATCCTCGCTGCGGAATACATAGGGGCTGCCGCGCGTCCAGTCGATAAAGCGCATATTGGCAAGATAATTGTCATCCTTTTCACTGTGGTAGAGCCGGTGGTGAAAAGCGGAGTTTTCCACCAGCGTCTGGATGTAGAGCTCATCGCTGATGCAGGTGAGCCGAAAATGATCCCGGATCCATTCCTCCATCTCCACGATGTAGTTTGCCAGCGCGTGAGAGATGCTGCACCAGTTGGAACCGGAGGCAAGCCGGACTCCTAACTCCCACCGACGCCGGAAACCCAGGCGATAGAAGAAACGGGAGGCCCCTGTAAGGGCATAGCCAGCGGCACGCGCCAGCGTATTTTTTGAACGCATGAGCCGCCGGAAGTGATAGTACTCTACATGGAAGCGCATACTTTCGGTTTGCTCCTCGGTGCAGAAGTGGACAAATTCCTTCCCGTCGTGCTCCGCGAAAAAGGCATGAATGTCGTCGTTGCTCTTCAGCGGCAGATCCACTCCCGAGAGCAGATGATAATAGCGATAGCCGCGCGGCACAGCCTCCTTCAGCATAATGAGCTGGCACTCTGTGATGCTGGTATCTGCCCAGCGGACATCCAGACGGGGGGTGAAGTAAACGCGGGACTTTTCCGGAATGCTGCGAAAGCGCTCGAAGGGGAAGTCCGGAGCCTTTTTATCAATGTGGATATAAAAATCGTTCCGGTTGTCGTCCAGCAGGCGCAGCAGCTTTTCCAGTATGTCAAATTCGTTGTGCGCCATGATCAGGTATGCGTGCCTCACATCTGCACCTCCCCGGCTGCGTTCTTTGAAAAATATACCATAAAGGGCCAAGGGAAACAAGCCTTACCGGGCAAAATCGCGGGGATGTCGTCCTCAGAGTTCCACGCTGAAGTTATCAGCCTGCCCGGCCCAGTTCCTCATATCGCCGATCCCGGGCCTGCGTGGTGTCATCCAGGAAGGTTTCGATCTGCTTTATGCCAAAGCCGCGTATAACAGGGCCCCAGCGTAGGTTCTCCTTCACAAAGCTCAGCGTGGGAATATCTTCACGGAACGAGCGGAATTCATGGAGAATGTTTTCCCGGGACAGAACACCTTCCCGCAGCTCGAAATAGCGCGCCGCCAGCTCCGGTGCAAAGTTGTCGGCCAGACGTTCAAAAAGGAGTGTCTTATCCATGATTTCCGGCATGGCATCCACGTCATAATGTATTTCCCGACCGTTGGTGCTGCTGCCCCAGCAGCTGTCCAGGTCATAGAGCTGCAAAAACCACTTCTGTCCGTCATAAGTAGCCAGAAGCATATTCTTGCCCCGGTTATCTATCATGTAGGCTACGTCCGTAAATACATAGTAGTTCAGCGCGGCGTCCAGATCCAGATACTTTTCAAAATCACGCCGGAACTCCTCGTCGGAGCTGTTCATGATAAAATCAAAGAGACGGGACACCTTCGCCAGCGTTTCCGGGGATTCCTCGCCGACCTCCACCGCCCAGCTTTCAAAGTCCGGCTCAGCGCGGAAGTAGTTGGGATTGTCCCAGCCCTCGCCGCAAAGCACGATGTGGTCGGGGTTGTCGCCATCCATATTGAACATCCACTCGTCCTTGGGGATGTTATAGGTGTAAAGTCCGAAAAAGCGGCCGTTGAGATAGATTTCTGTCGGGAAGCCGTCGATAGCCCCGTTGCGTGGGGCGTCGGGCAGAACGTTATACTGCTGCTGGGCCTGGGTTACCAGTCGGGCGGTGACAACGTTGCGGGCGTGGGTCCGGTCGATCCAGTTGGCCTTGAGACAGTACTTGTTCTGGGCGC
This sequence comes from Oscillospiraceae bacterium, assembly GCA_015068055.1. Next base: position 7,235 of record SVLG01000066.1, read on the forward strand.
CCCAGCCCATGTCCACGTTCAGCTTCTCTTCGTGCCCCTCGTCCCGGAACAGTGTGATGGTGTAGTTTTTCTTGTTATAGGCAAGACTGGAGGTTCCCTGCAGCTTGATTTCCGCAAAGCCTTCAAAATCGCGTACCCCGTCCCGATAAGTGACCGAGATATGGCGGATGTCCTTCTTGTTCTTCATTTCGGAGAGATCTCCCTCGAAATAAAGCTTGGGTATGTCCGTGTTCGCCCGCAAAATCAGCTCCCGTCCCAAAAAGAAAGCGACGAGGAAGGCGGCAAGAGATATAAGAGAAACTTTTAAAAAGCGCTTGAGCTTCATAAAAACGCCTCCGTATTCTTTTCAAATATAATAGAGAATACCACAAGATCCGGACGGAAACAAGAGTAACACAGAAAACGGGGGGACGGTTTCCCGTCCCCCCGTGGAGTGCCGTATTCTTCAAAAAGCTCAGGGCCGCATGCCCAGACCACCCTCCAGCGTAATGGTCTCGCCGGTCATATACTTGAAGTCGGGATGTGCCAGCTGGACGCAGACCCGGCCGATATCCATTTCGGGGTTGCCGAAATAGCCGATGGGCGGCGTGCGGACGTTTTTATCAAAAGCGTCGGGATAGGCGTCCCGGAACTTTTCCAGCTGCGCCGTCCAGGCCAGCGGGCAGATGATGTTCACATTGATGCCGTCCTTGATCCACTCGGTGGCAGCCGCCCGGGACAGGCCGCGGATGCCCTCCTTGGCGGCAGCATAGGCGCTCTGGCCGAAGTTGCCGAAAAGTCCGGCACCGGAGGCAAAGTTGATGACGCAGCCCTTTGCCTTGGCCAGATGGGGGTAACAGGCCTGCATATAGTGGAAGGTGGCGTAGAGACCCGAATAGATGGCCAGGTCGAACTGCTCCAGAGTGTGGTGAATCAGCTGCACGCCGGAGGCAGAAGCCTGTGCGTTGTTGATGAGTACGTCAATGCCGCCGAAGGCCGCCACGGCCTGCTCCACCACCGCCTGAGCGGTGGCGGCGTTGTCGGCGCCGGCCGCCATATCGGCCTGCACCGGCAGGACCTTCACGCCGTAGAGCCGCTCCAGCTCCTCCTTGGCGTCCAGCAGCTTCTGCATGTTGCGGCCGGTGATTACGATGTTGGCGCCCTCCTTGGCGTAGGCGGTGGCGATGCCGTAGCCGATGGAGCCGGCGCTGCCGTCAGCCAGAACGGCCCGGCCGCCGCCGGTGATCAAAACAGTTTTACCCGTCAGAAATCCCATAGTTTCTCCTCCTTTGCGGTTTTATTTTATCACGTCATTTACGGGAAAAGCGGGGAAAAGACTGCGCTTCCCCGCTTCATGATCTTACTTGAAGTAGCGCTGCAGCAGACCTTCGAAAGCCTTGCCATGTCTCGCCTCGTCACGAGCCATCTCATCGAATGCTCCACTTCGTTTCGCATTCGCAAAAGCACTGTGTTACAAGGGTTTTTGCTAATTCCATTATAACACAGGTGTCTCAAAAGTAAAGAAGAAAACTTGCGAACTTGTGTCCTCCAAACACAAAGGAGGACAATAAGAATGACACAAACACAGAATTTAGGTATCTCTCAACTTCCCAACGGTAATTGGTGCTATCGTTTTACAAGGACGGTGGACGGCAAGAGAGTAAACCGCAAAGGCTCAAAAGATGAAGCAGGAAATCCGCTGAAAACAAAAAGAGCTGCTGCACAGGCAAAGGCAATCGCAGAAATGCGTTTTGACGCGAGCTTAAACCAAAAGACCGAGCGGCGTATGACATTCGGAGAGGTTTACGCTGAATACTGCGAACAGGGGCGCAGCGGCAAAGCATACTCTACAATCAAGAAACAGGAGAGCTTGTGGCGCAATCATCTTGAAGAACAATTCGGCTCGCGTTTCATTGATGATATTTCGGTGGCGGAGGTCAATGACTATCTATCACACCTCTACCATAACGAGGGACGCGCTTACAAGTATGTAGAGGGATTTTTGAAGATGTTCTATCTTATTTTCGGACAAGCGTACTCGCGCAATTATTTATCGGTAGACGCGTATAACAAACTGTGTGTCAATAAAGATGTGCGTATCACAATGCCAAAAATGAAGATTGATGAAGATACAGATATTGTGGCATTCAGCCGCGAGGAAACAGACCGACTTGACGCGTATTTCAAAGGCTCAAACGCTGAAACTGCTTACCTCTTGGGAAAGTGTTGCGGCTTGCGTATCAATGAGTGTTACGGCTTGAAATGGGAGAATGTAGACCTTGAACACGGCACGATAACCATTGACAGGCAAATGCAGTATCAAGACGGCTTGATTAAACTTGTGCCGCTAAAGACGCGTAACGCACGCAGGACGGTTTATTTGAGCCAAAAGCTAAAGGAATACTTGACTTACAAGATGGTACCATTTTGACAGGGTACCATTTCGGAGTTGTT
>SVLG01000067.1 GCA_015068055.1 Oscillospiraceae bacterium
CGCCAGCGCGGCAGCGCTGGTCGCAGGGGAGAATGTTTCTGGCCAGACCGATCAGCAGACCAAAGACCAGATCCGCCACGGCCACGGTGGAGTAACCGGCGCAGTTGGAGACGGTGATGCCGTGGCGGCGGCAGTAGTCCACATCCACATGATCCACGCCCGTAAAGGCCACGCAGATCATTTTGAGCTGCGGGCAGCGTTCCATGACCTCGGCGCGGAAGGGGAAGTTGGAGAGGACCACGGCGTCGGCGCCGCTGCAGCGCTGCACCAGCGTTTCGGTATCGGTTTTGCGGTCGGGGTAATAAACCAGCTCCGCACCGTCGCCCAGACTGGCGCGGACGGCCTTGTCCAGTTCGGCTTCGGGGATACCCAGCGGTTCAAGAAATGCGATTTTCATAGGCTCTCTCCTTTATCCTTTCAGCAGTCTCTTTATTATACGGCAGTTGCTTTCGGAAATCAATGGACGGAAGTAAAAATAATCCTCTCCCGAAGGAGAGGATTGGTTTTACTTTATAAACTTATCAATAGCCTCGTTCAGCGCTTCAATGGCGCTCTCGTCGCCCTCCTCCACGGCTTCCACGATGCAGTGGTCGATGTGGTTTTTCAGCACCACCTTGCCGGTGTTGTTGATGGCGGAGCGCACCGCCGCCAGCTGGATCAGCACCTCGCTGCAGTCGGCATCACTTTCCACCATGCGCCGGATAGACTCCAGATGGCCGATGGCCCGGGAGATCCGGTTTACCACGGCGCGCTTTTCCTCGTCGGAGTGGACGTGGCCGTGGGGGTGGTTGTGGTCGTGGGGATGCTCATGGTCGTGCGAATGCCCGTGGTGATGATAGCGACGGTCGTGGAGCATGGGAAACTCTCTCCTTATTTTTTGCTTGCTCTCTTTTCCCGGAGCTGTTTGCGGAAAAGGATGAGGTTGAAGGCTACAAAGAGTGCTGCACAGGCAGCCATGACAAAAAAGCTGTGGCCCAGACTCTTGGGGGCCATGCCCACCATCAGGAACATGGGGGCACCGAAAAGGATGGCCCAGGGCATGTGATAGACGATGTTGTCAGCGGCCAGCGTTTCAAAGCGGGGATCCAGCTCCCGGAGGAGGATGACACCGGTGGAGGCGGTGCCGGTCTGCATGCCGTAGAGGGCCAGGAAGGACTCGTGCTCATAGTTCGGGAACAACCGTTTGCAGACAAAGCGAAGATAGAAATAGGTGGCAAAAGCACCTACCACGCAAATCAGGCTAAGGGGAACAATAAATTCCGGCTCGGTGAAGGCATTCAGATCAATGGCGGCGATGGAGGCCACCACCATCATGTCGAACATGAAGCCGGAGATGCGGTCCTGCAGGAAGTCGTTGGCATACTCGCGGTGCATGAGCCCGGCCTTCTTCAGCCCACGCATACCCGCCTTGATGCCCATGGCGCAGACGGAGCTGAAAAGGAACTGGAAACCCCAGATCATGCCCTGAATGGTATTGGCAAGGCCGGTGGCACCCTGACCGGTGGGGTCGAGAATTTTATTCACACCGGCCATGATGGCATAGGCCAGAATATAGGCTACAAAGACCAGACCGATCTGAATGGTGAACTTGTCCATGCTCTCGGCCAAAGGCACCTCGTCCTTGCCGGTGAAGGTGTCCAGTGTCAGTTCTTCTTTGACATTTTCGCCCAGCTGGCCCTTGAAAACGCCCTTGCGTTTGAGCCAGTTCAGGTAAATGATGCCGCCCACGCTGGCAGATACAAAACCCATGGCCGCCACGGCGAGACCAAAGCTGGTGCCGTGCTGGAAGCCGCCGGCAAAGGGCGCAGCCCAGGAGCCGACCTCGTAGTTGTGTCCCCAGTTATAGGCCTGTCCGGGGCCCTGACCGTAGCCCATGGGCAGCAGCACGCCGGAGGCATAGAAGCTGCCGATCAGATAGAAAAGAGTGATGGTGATGGCGAGACCCAGCACCGCCTGCAGCAGGTAGCCATTGACCACGGTGACGCCGGTGTTGAAGGCTTCCCGCCGGGCGGTCTTGTCCTTCTTGGCCTCGCTCTTACGCAGGGAAAGAGCGGCAAAGCCCAGACCAAGCCCATGATAGGTCAGGATTTCCAGCGTAGAGGTGGAATAGAGAGAAATGTGGAAAAACTCCTTACAGAGGAAGTTTGCGAAGAGCAGGATGAAGCCGCCCACCACGGGACTGGGGATGATAAGACGGCGGACAAACTTATTGGTGCGGCGCAGGGAGTTGGCTACGAACATGGCCATAAAGAGAAGGGAGAGAGTGATAATAAAACTCCAGACCTCCGCATCCCAGAGGTTCATACCGGTTGTCATGGGACATACCACCTTTCTTTATACAACAAACCTACTATAACGGTGGTTTGTGAACCATATGTGAACGTCAATCCACGGCATTGCTCAGGGTGCGGAGCATTTTTTCAAAAAGGGCCAGTTCCTCGGGGGAGTACTCAGCCTCCAGCTTTTTAACCGCCTCATGGATAAAAACATCGCTGGTGTCGTAGTAGCGGTGGAAACGGTCGGACACATGGAGATGACACTCCCGCCGGTCATCCTCGGAGATGGTCTTCTGCACATAACCCTTGGTGGAAAGGTTGTTGACCTTGTAAGTGGCGTTGGGTTGGGAAATGCCCAGCGTGTCGGCCAACTGGGTGATGGTGGGCTTTTCCAGCAGGTAGATTACGTCGGCGGCAAAGGCCTCGGTGGCGGAGAGAGAGCCGTCCTTTTCGCGGATACGGCCGAACATCTCCCGGTAGTTGAGAAGCCGGAAACGTTTATAAAGACGGATGACCTCGTCGGTGAGCATGGCAGCCTCCTCTGTTTGGATAATTAAAGATTATTATATATTTTCCGGGGCTCTTTTGTCAATAAAAAAGCCCCGGAGTCCCTTGCTCCGGAGCTTTGAAAGTGTGTGGATCAGTCCCTGACCGGGCCAAAGAGGTTTTCGCGGAAGGCGCCGATGTACTCAGCGCAGTATTCATCCTCGCCCAGAAGGGCCTGCGTGGCGTAAATAATGCCCATCATATCCCGGTTGCTGGGGTCCACAATGGCGCTGTCCATACCGGCCTGCATGGCCAGAGTCATGAAGGCCATGTTCAGCATTTTACGCACCGGGAGACCAAAGGAGATGTTGCTGAGTCCCGAGGTAATGTGAACGTCGGGCGCGATGGCGCGGATACCCCGGCAGGTGGCACTGAAGGTCAGCAGACTTTCCTGATTGGTGGCCAGACCCTCCACCAGCGGGTCGATAAAGAGCCGTTTGGGGGCGATGCCGTATTTGGCAGCCTTGTCCATGAGCCGCTTGAAGTTTTCCAGCCGGTCCTCCGCAGAGGCGGGGATGCCCCGTTCGCCGGAGAGAAGGGCCACACAGCCCCAGCGGCTGTCGGCAATGGCCGGGAAGACCACGTCGATCTTGTCCCCTTCCAGAGAGACGGAGTTGATGAGACCGGGCTTTTTGCAGTACTGCATGGCATCTACGCAGACTCTGGGATCCGGACTGTCCACGCAGACTTTGGCGGAGGTTTCATCCTGTACAATGTCCAGAAGCCACTTCATGGTGTTCAGTTCATCCACATTGACGCTGGCGCAGCAGTCGATGTAGTCGGCGCTGGCATCCTCCTGAATGCGGGCGAGATGACGGATCCATGCCTCGTTGCCTTCGGCAATGGCCTTGCCCACGGAGGGAATGCTGCCGTTGATCTTTTCGCCGATAATAATCATAGGGCGCGTTCTCCTTGCCTGAAAGTAGGGGTCAGCCGACCAGCTCCCTGGCCTTGACGGCAGCGGCGGCGGCGTTGGAGGAATAACCTTCGGCCCCGATCTGGTCGGCGTAGGCCTGGGTAATGGGGGCGCCGCCGATCATGACCTTGATGTCGGGATTGAGGGCGTGGACGGCTTTGCAGGTGGCGGCCATGGAATCCATCGTGGTGGTCAGCAGGGCGGAAAGACCCACCAGACGGCAGTCGGGGTTGGCCTTGAGCGTTTCCACAAACTTTTCAGTGGGCACGTCCACACCGAGGTCGATGACTTCAAAGCCGGCGGACTCAACCATCATGGCCACCAGATTTTTGCCGATATCATGGAGGTCGCCGGCCACGGTGCCGACGACGAACTTGCCGTACTTGCCGACGCCCTCGCCGCCCAGTGCGGGTTTAAGCGCATTGACGCCGCGCTGCATGGTTTTGGCGGACACCAGCATTTCGGGCACATAAAGCTCGTTCCGCTGGAATTTTTCGCCGACACTGTCCATGGCAGCGGTCATGACGCCGAGAATGTCGATGGCGGCGAGCCCCTCGTCCAGAGCGTCCTGAATGGCCTCCTCGATCTTCTTCAGCTTGCCGGTTTCAACGAGTTTCTTGATGGTGTCCAGCATGGTGCGTTCCTCCTCATATTTCTATAATCCAAAGGTAACACAGGGCCGTTTCAACGTCAATATTTTTTGCGTTTGTCAATGTCATTTTTGTTTTCCGGGTCTGCCGCAGCAGGGCACCGGTAAAAAACCGGTATTCCCAAGGAATACCGGTTTTTTTATTTCAATATCTGGAACTTTCCAATATACGGCAGCGGAGCCATGCGTCCGGCGGCCACGTTCTTGGCACCCTGCACAAGGCAGTAGATGCAGAAGAAGCTTGCCGCCACGGCCAGCAGACCGTCCCCCAGCAGGATGCCGATGAGGCACTCCAGAATAAAGAGAATACAGCCCTGGTTGGCGTGGTAACGGACAAAGGGATCGTTCTTATGCAGGTAAAGGGGCAGGAAAAAGAGTGGCCCCACATAGGAGAGAACGCTGAGGCGGCGGTTGTCGGCGGCCTTGGGTTTCTCCTGCTTCCAGGGCTCCCAGCTCTGCTGTACGCTTTCGGTTTTCGGCGCTTCCTGGGTCTGTGCCCCGGCACCAAAGACAGCCTCGCCGCAGGCAGGGCAGCGCTTCTCGTCCATGGGAATATAGGAACCGCAATGGGTGCAATAGCTCATGTCTCATACCTCCCGGTTTTTTGACATGATTATACTATCTCTTTCCGCCTTTGGCAAGACTCAGGCGCAGAAACGGTGCTTGCCGATGGTGAGGAGATGGGGCCGGGACCAGATCCACTTGCTGGTGGCGGTGACGGGATTAAAATAATAGATGGCCCCACCGGAGGGGTCGGCTCCGTTGAGGGCGTCCCGGGCAGCCCGGTAAGCGCTGTCGGCAATGGGCTGGTCAAACTGCCCGTCGTCCAGACAGGAGAAAGCGCCCCGCTGGTAGATGACACCGGACATGGTGTTGGGGAAGGAGGGGTGGTCCATGCGGTTCAGGACCACGGCCCCTACGGCTACCTGACCCTGATAAGGTTCTCCCCGGGCTTCGGCGCTGATGAGCCGGGCCAGCAGGTAGACATCACCGTTCCCCTGAGCCCCGCCGCTTTTTTCCGTGATGCCGAGAGCCGCCAGCGTGGCGGGGCCCACCTTGCCGTCGGCGGTGAGACCGTTTTTCTGCTGAAACTTTTTTACGGCCCGCTCCGTGCCGCTGCCAAAGATGCCGTCCACGCTGCCGCTGTAGTAGCCCCACTGGCTGAGCTTTTTCTGGATCTCCGTGACGGTGCTGCCGGAACTGCCTTTTTTATAGACGGCGGCGCTGGCCTCCTGGGCCATGGAAATAATAAGAACGTTGACCGTAAAGAGGGCAACAAGGGCAAGACAGAGTTTCTTTCTTCCGGCGGACATAATAAAAGGCTCCTTTACAAAGATTTTGGAATGTTCCTTAGTCTTTGAAAGGAGCCATAATTTTATTTTGCCAAGATTTTACTTCTTGAGACGGATCTCCTCCAGGATACGGGCCTTGAACTCGGCGAAGGGCACGGCACCCTTGCAAGTACAGAGTGCAGCAATTTTTGAAGAATATCTGGAAAAGTGCTTGTCATTAGGTTATAATACTAACGCTTTCATAAGTATAGCAATGCAGTACGGCTATATTCTTAAAAGTATTAGGTCCTTCATACGGGATGGATTCATGTGGCTGTGAGTATCGTTGTATAGAAAATAAAAGAGGGGGAAATTTCATGAGTGATTGGAACAGCCTTGATCGGCTTATTGCCGCAGTTCGGTATCGCGCTATAGATAAATTTATGCCCGGTGGAATCGTTTGCGATATAGGATGTGGCCAGTCAGCTGATTTTCTAAAACAGCACTCCGCCGTATTTGAAAAGGGATATGGTTTTGATTTCCGGGTAATTGATCAAGAATTTGATAATATTGTGATTCGAAATAATCGAGGTATGAGGGGAGTTCCTCTTCCTAATGACAGTTGTGATGGGGTCTTTCTTTTAGCGGTTTTGGAACACTTGGAGGAGCCGACGGCTCTTATGATGGAGATTGCTCGAATCCTAAAGCCGGGTGGGTGTTTCGTTATGACCACTCCGACTAGGTTGGCAAAGCCTATTTTAGAATTTATGGCCTTTCGGCTTCATATCATCAATGAGGAAGAGATCCAGGAGCATAAGCATTATTATACCCTCGATGAAATTAGGAGTTTACTTTCTAACGCCGGACTTGTATGTATCCACCACCGAAAATTCTCTTTTGGTGTAAACCGATTGGCCGTCGCAGGCAAACCCGCTGCCGGAGATGGCTCTTTGGAAGATTAATAGTTTTAAACAGACATAATAAAAGGCTCCTTTGCAAAGATTTTGGAATGTTCCTTAGTCTTTGAAAGGAGCCATAATTTTATTTTGCCAAGATTTTACTTCTTGAGACGGATTTCCTCAAGGATACGGGCCTTGAACTCGGCGAAGGGCACGGCACCCTCGTCGCCGGCGCGGCTGCGGACGGCCACGGCGCCCTGCTCGGCTTCCTTGTCGCCGATGACCAGCAGGTAGGGCAGCTTCTGGGTGCGGGCTTCGGCGATCTTCTTGCCAATCTTTTCGTTGCGGAGGTCAAGCTCGCAGCGGATGCCGGCTTCCTCCAGCTCGGCGGCCAGCTTCTGGGCGTAGTCGTTGGTGCGGTCGGTGATGGTCATGAGACGAACCTGCACGGGAGCCAGCCAGGCGGGGAAGGCACCGGCGTAATGCTCGGTGATGACGCCGATGAAGCGCTCGATGGAGCCGAGAACCACACGGTGGATCATGACGGGGCGGTGCTTCTCGCCGTCGGCGCCGGTGTACTCCAGCTCAAAGCGCTCGGGCAGCTGCATATCCAGCTGGATGGTGCCGCACTGCCAGGTGCGGCCCAGAGAGTCGGCCAGATGGAAGTCCAGCTTGGGGCCGTAGAAGGCGCCGTCGCCCTCGTTGATGATGTAGTCCTTGCCCATCTCGCTGACGGCTTCCTTCAGCGTCTCGGTAGCGAAGTCCCAGTCCTTCTCATCGCCCATGTGGTCTTCGGGCATGGTGGAAACTTCGATCTGGTAGCTCAGGCCGAAGACGGAGTAGACCTCGTCAAAGAGGCGGACCACGTTCTTGATCTCGTCCTTCATCTGCTCCCAGGTCATGAAGATGTGGGCGTCGTCCTGAGTGAAGCAGCGGACGCGGAAAAGACCGTGGAGAGCGCCGGAGAGCTCATGGCGGTGGACAAGACCCAGCTCACCCACGCGCATGGGCAGATCGCGGTAGGAGTGGGGCTCGTTCTTATAGACCAGCATGCCGCCGGGGCAGTTCATGGGCTTGACGGCGAAGTCGGTCTCGTCGATGACGGTGGTGTACATGTTCTGCTTGTAGTGACCCCAGTGACCGCTGCGCTCCCAGAGCTGGCGGTTGAGCATCATGGGAGTGGAAATTTCCACGTAGCCGTACTTCTTATGCACCTGACGCCAGTAGTCGATGAGGGTGTTGCGCAGCACCATGCCCTTGGGCAGGAAGAAGGGGAAGCCGGGGCCCTCGTCCATGAGGGTGAAAAGGCCCAGCTCCTTGCCAAGCTTGCGGTGGTCGCGCTTCTTGGCTTCCTCAATGCGCTGGATATACTCGTCCAGCAGATCCTTGCTGGGGAAGGCCACGGCGTAAAGACGCTGGAGCATCTTGCGGCTGGAGTCACCCCGCCAGTAAGCGCCGGTGACGCTGGTGATCTTCATGCCGTTGCCCTTGACGCGGCCGGTGGAGTCCAGATGGGGACCGGCGCAGAGGTCGGTGAAGTCGGCCTGCTTGTAGAAGGAAATGACGGCGTCCTCGGGGAGATCGTTGATCAGCTCCACCTTGTAGGGCTGCTCCATTTCTTCCATGAGCTTGAGAGCCTCGGCGCGGGGCAGCTCAAAGCGCTCCAGCTTGATCTTTTCCTTGCAGATCTTGCGCATCTCGGCTTCGATGGCGTCGAAGTCCTCGGGGGTGAAGACATGCTCGGAGTCGATGTCATAGTAGAAGCCCTCCTCAATGGCGGGGCCGATGGCAAACTTGGTGCCCGGATAGAGACGCTGCACCGCCTGAGCCATGATGTGGCTGCAGGTGTGGTGATACTTGTGACGGTATTCGGGGTTTTCCCAGCTGAATTCAAAGTTCTCGCTCATTTTCGTTTATCCTCCTTACGAAAAAACACCCCTGAGCCCATCATGGGCTCAGGGGTGCATGAAAATACACGGTTCCACCCTGAGATTTCACTCAGAAACGCTTAACGTGCGTGACGCGGACAGGCATTTCCTCCTGTCGGCTCCGGGGTCGGTACGCCTTGGGCGATCGGTGCATTGGGAGGCTTGCAGCCTTGACCTCCCTCTCTGGAAAATGCCGTTTCACCGCGTTTCCCCGTCAAAGCCTGTACCGGTCATATTAGCACCAAAGGGACGTGCTGTCAAGGATTTTGCATGGGTTCAGAAGGGGTAATCGGCTTCGTGATCCCAAATGGGGCGGTTTGCCGGGGCCTTTTCCAGCCGCGTATCCACGCTGTCGTTGGGGTTATCGAAAATCACCTGAGGTATGCTGCCGAGTGCGTCTTCGTAAAGAATGCTCACGCCGTCCTGCCGCATTTCGCTGTCGATGGCGAGGCAATTTTCCGCCGTGTACATAAACATCAGTGCCGGGGGCTCGTGGTAGTTTTGCTGTACATAGTTCACGTAGCTCTGTATATCCCGGCAGCGGTGGATGTTGCCGGGGATGAAGTCGCTGCTATGGTAATCGACCATGTCGCCGCTTTCCACGGCGGTGGCCACCCAGTCGGTGCGGTAGTGGGTCATGTCGATGATGTAGTACCAGCCCTCGTGGAAGATATAGTTGAAGATGTGGCCGCTGCCGT
>SVLG01000068.1 GCA_015068055.1 Oscillospiraceae bacterium
CCGCAGCGCTGACCAACGAGGTCACCGCCTCTGCCAACTACACCTACGACCAGATCGCGGACGGTTCCACCGCCGGCATTTTCGAGGGCGAAACCATGTCGCTGGAGGATCTGCTCTACTGCGCCATGCTCTCCTCGGCCAACGAAGCCTGCAATATTCTCGCCGAGCACATCGGCGGGGATATCCCCAGCTTCATCAACATGATGAATGAGCGCGCCGCGGCGCTGGGCTGCAGCGGCACCCACTTTGCCAACACCCACGGTCTGCCCAACCCCGATCACTACACCACGGCCTGGGACCTGACTCTCATCGCCCGCGAGGCCGTGGCTCACCCCCTCTTCCGGGAGATCTGCTCCACCCGCACCCGCACCCTGAACCCCACCAATATGTCCGCGGGCCGCGCACTTTACAACACCAACTCCCTCATCAACACCAACGACCACTATCCCGGCGACTACCTCTATGAGGGCGCTGCCGGCATCAAGACCGGCTTCACCGCCGACGCCGGCTACTGTCTCGCCTCTGTGGCCACCCGGGAGGGCGTCAGCAACATCCAGCTCCTCTCCATCGTGCTGCACTCCCCCGCCTACGACAATAACGCCGACGGTGTTCTGGACAAGTACTGCAACTTCACCGACTCGGCCGTTCTCTTTGACTGGGGCTTCGACAACTGGGGCTACCGGGAGATCCTCAAGTCCACGGACATCATCACCGAGGTGCCCGTGAGCATGGGCGACGGCACCGACACCGTGGCCGTCCGGCCCAGCACCTCCATCGTCCGCCTCCTGCCCAACGACGATGACCTCTCCACCTACCAGAAGGTACCCACCATCTACGCCACCGCCGACGGCCAGAAGCTGGAGGCCCCCATCAGCGCCGGTCAGGTACTGGGTGAGATCGCCATCATGAAGGACGGCAAGACCGTGGGCACGGCCTCTCTGGTGGCAAGCTCCGACGTCAACCTCTCCCGCGTCCGCTACATGCGCACCGAGATCGGCAACACCCTGCGGCTGCCCATCGTCCAGTGGACCTTCTGGATCCTGCTGCTGCTGTTCCTCTTCTACATATTCGTGGTGGTTCGCTACCGGCAGCGCCGCCGTCAGCAGAAGCTTCGCGCCCGGCAGGCCCGGATCGCTCAGGCCATCGCCAACAGCGACGAGGACGTGCGCGAGTGGTACAACAGCCCCGCCAGCAGCGAGCCCGCCCGCATCCAGCCCAAGCGCCGCCAGCCTGCGGCCCGGCCGGCCCGGCCCGATCCCCACACCCCCTCCACCCCCGATGACGACAGCTTCCGGGATTATTTCGAGGAGTTCTTCGGCGATCAGAACGGCAAAGAATAAATGAAACCGCGGCCCCGATTTTTCGGGGCCGTTTTTAAAGGAGAAAGAAAAAATGGGTAAAAAAACCATCAGCACCTGGCAGGGTGCCTGTATCGTCACCGGCTACGGCGTCGGCGGCACGGTCATGACATTGCCCGGGCTTGCCAAAGACATCGGCTTTTTCTGGGCCATGGTCATTCTGGCCGCCGGCTATGCTCTGAGTCTGCTCATCGCCCTGTATCTGGCAGATGCCACTCTCAAGGCCCGTATCAAAACCGGAGAGAACATGCAGGCCCTGAAGCTCTTTGAGACCTTCCTTTTCCGGGGCCGCTTCAAAACGCCTCTGACCCTGACCTATTTCGTGTTTCTGGCCCTGATCGCCGTGTCCAATCTGGCGGCCTATGTGGCCGGCGGCGGCCAGCTCTTTGCAGCGCTGCTGCCCATCGACTCCTTTGCCGTCAACTGCATCATCTTCTACTTTTTCGCCGCCGTGGTGGTGATGCTGGGCCTCAAGGGCGTGGCCATGAGCGAACAGCTGATGGTCTTTCTCATGCTGGGCATCATGGGCCTCCTCAGCGCCCTGTCCATCGGCCGCTGCGTCAACCCCCTGCCCATGGCCGTTACCGGCGGCGGCGCAGCCCTGCTCCGTTACTTCGGCTACATCATGCTGGCGCTGGCAGCCTTCTTCGCCGTGCCGCAGGTGGTGGAAGGCCTGGACGGCGACGTAAAGGAGATTAAAAAGGCCCTCTGCCTCGGCTTTGGTCTCAACAGCCTCATGATCGTTGTCATCAGCTTCTTCACCCTCTGCGTGGCCCCCGGCGAACTCAGCGAGATGGCCATCGTCGACTGGACGGCCGGCCTGCCTGCCTGGACGGCACTCATCGGCGTGGTGTTTATCATCGTGGCGCTGCTGACTTCCTTCTGGTCCATCTCCTTCGGCTTTGCCCAGATCGTGCAGCAGCAGTTTAAGCTTCCCTACATGATCTGCTGGGCCATCGCTACGCTGCCCTCCCTGCTCTTTACGCTCTTTACCTCCTCCACCTTCCGGGATATGCTGGGTCTGGCCGGCGGCCTCATCGGCATTCTCAACTCCCTGATGTTCATCCCCATGTACCTCAACTCCAGAAAGGATATCCCCGAGACCATCATGGGTCCCTTCGAGGCGCTGCCCTGGGTCATCTTCATTACCTTTATCAACCTTCTCTACGCCATTGGCTGCATTATCTGAGCGACCCGGACAAGATACACGGCTCTGTCTTCGGACAGAGCCGTTTTACGTCGCCTTCGATACCAAAAGGCACGAAAAAGCTTTGTCGTTCTTTGTCGAAGTTTGTCGATTTATGTAAACAAAAAAACCAGAAAAAACAACTGTTTTTTGTTGCATCCCATCCGAAGTCGTGTTAAATTATAAGCAAATAAACGGCTTTCAGCGTAAAGAGAGATCAGCGTGCCGTTAGAGTTCATAATTATGGAGGATAGGTTATGGAAACCAAGACCCGCGTGCTGATCGCAGACCCCAACGAGGATTTTCGGCTCATGATGTCGGAAATCCTTTCGGCGGAGGAGGACATGGAGGTGGCCGGTTGTGCCGCCGACGGGCTGGAGGCTCTGGCTCTGGTAAAGGAACTGAATGTGGATGTGTTGTTGCTGGAGCTGGTGCTGCCAAAGCTGGACGGACTTGGTGTTCTCCGTAAGATCTGCGATATGCCCCGCTCACCCACCGTGCTGGTACTCAGTGGGTTTGTAAATGCCAATGTTATCAGCGAGGCCGCCGAACTGGGTGCCTCCTACTTTTTCTCCAAGCCCTGTGACACCCCGGAGCTTCTGCAGCGGCTGCGTCAGTGCGGCCAGAACCGGCGGAACGCCCCGAGACTGGTGAGCCGCAGCGCTGCGCTCCCCGCCGCAAAACCGGAGCCATCTCTGGAGTCCGTAGTCACGGAGCTGATCCACGAAATCGGCGTCCCCGCCCACATCAAGGGCTATCAGTATCTCCGGGAAGCCATTATACTTACCATTCACGACATGGACGTTATCAACGCCGTCACCAAGGTGCTGTATCCTGCCGTAGCCAAGAAGTTTTCCACCACGCCCAGCCGGGTGGAACGCGCCATCCGCCATGCCATTGAAGTCGCCTGGGACCGGGGCGACGTGGAGACTCTCCAGCGCTTTTTCGGCTACACCGTAAGCGGTATCAAGGGCAAGCCCACCAATAGCGAATTCATCGCCATGATCGCAGACTACCTTTCCCTCCGCCGCAATCAGGGAATTATGTGAGATACCGGCGACAAAACAAAAAGAGGACGCAAGTTGCGTCCTCTTTTTTATTCGTCAAACAAAAAATCTTCTTCGTCCCGGTCTTTTCGGTTCCGTCTCCGCCGGGGCGAAGGGGGCGGCGGAAGGATGACCCGGACATCAAAGAGCGTTTTCACACCCCAGGCAAAGAACAGGATCACCAGAAGCGGAATAAGACAGGTCGTCACGACCAGAACCGCAACCGCCTCAATAAAGCGGTTCAGCACATTCTTGAACTGCTCTATAACGGCGGCCACCGATCCGGAGACATCATCCAGCAGGGATTTTGCCTCGTCGATTACGGTGCTATCCTCCCCGTTGCTGCCGGACATTTCTTCAAAAAGATTGTCGCTGACAGCCGTGGCGGACTCAATGGTTGTTTCAATCGACCGGGAATAAACGGTGTTGATGTGATCCGAAACCCAAACGCTGCTGGGTATGACGAGAAGCAGGGCCGCACCAAAGACCACCAGCTTTGTTCCAAGGCTTTTCAGAACACTTTGGGGGAAAAAGCAATGGATTAAAAGCGCAGCACAGCCAACGGGGAACAAAATGTAACAGGCCGCAGCCCCCAAAATCGTGAGAAGATATTTTTCAAGGTAGACCACCGCAAGGATTACCGCGAACCAGGTCGTAAGCTCCGAAATCTCCTCCGCCAAAGGCGTACAGATATCGTCCGGTATGGCGGAAATCGCCGCCGACGCCGCGGCAGAAGCCGCTGTCAGGCCCAGAATGGTACTGCGGTTTTGATCCAGAACTTCAATGGTGTGGGAATATGTGGCGGGGTCTGTCAGTTTGCTTCCCACCACGGTGCAGGAAAGGATGATAGTAAGAGCAAGGATGCAAATGAGCGCAATTCGCAGGTGTTTGATCATGTGCTTTTCCTCCATTACTGTACGACTACCACGGTGAATTCCGGGTCGATGGAATGGACGGTAGCAGAAAGCAGGTCCTTCACAACCCTTTTGGCATCCTCATTGGCGGCAGCCATGACATTTTCATCGATCAGCTTGGCCTTCATTTTATCACTGACCTGCATCATCAGCTGCGCGCTGTCCTCGGCGGTCATTTTAATATCGCCCGGCGCGGCCCAGCCTTTTTTCACATCCCGGAACTTGATTTGATCCGCGGGAATATGGATGGGAGCCAGCTCTGCGTAGGGAATGCGCACCGTTAAGGTTTTCAGTTCGTTATGGACGACAAAATCCTCGTCGGAAAGCAGACTCAGATCAACGGTATACTGGGCTTCGCCTGTGTACTGGACATCCTGATAGGCGGAAGTCCAGGCCCAGCCACCCAGACCCTCACTGGCGATGGAAATCGTCTCCGACAAACGGGCCGTATGTACGATCAGGCGGGACTCTTTCCCGTGGGTAAGGAGGATAGGTTCCCGGAACTCCGCCGCCGTACGGCGGACACCTCTGGAAGACAGGACGATCCGGTTATCTTCCATTTCCTGTCCGATTTGGTCGGCCACCCGGTCAACATATTCGCTTTCTTCTTTGGGGCGGCCGCGAAGGACGAAAATACTGACAAGTATCACCATAAACAAGACGGAAAGGGTAAGCAGCTTCTTGGCAGCAGAACCTTTTTGAACGGGGGATTTTACAGCAGGTCTTTCGATAACGTTTGTTGGCATGGTATCTCCTCTTTCTGTCTATCTTTCCAGCGTCATTATACCATATCCGTTGCAAAAACGGAATTGAAATAATCTTCTACAAGCAAAGCGCAGGCGGGTGAGAAAGCAAGGGCATATTGTTTTCTCCCGTCCCCTGTGGTACCATGGATAAAAAAGCTCCGGGGAGGCAGCTATGAGAGATAAGCGAATGGATGTGTTAAAGGGCTTTGGCATCCTGTTGGTAGTTCTGGGCCATATGAAGCCTCCCTTTGAGGGCTGGATCTATGCCTTTCATATGCCCTTGTTCTTTTTCATCTCCGGTTATCTGCGTTACGGCGGGGTGAAACGTTCCTGGGGCCGCGTCATTTCCCGCCGTGCCAAAAGCACGCTGATCCCTTATCTGGCCTTCTGGCTGCTGAGTCTCGCAAAAGACACGGTGAAGCTTGTCCTGCTGGGCGGGACTTACAAGGCCGCACTTCCCCAAATGCTGCTGGGTCTGCTGCTGGGCGGCGGACCCATGGATAGAACGTCTCAGAACTTTCCCATCTGGTATCTGCACAGCTTCTTTTTCATATCCCTCCTTTTCGAAGCCCTGCTGCGCACGCTGAAGCCCCGGGGGCTCTGGCTCAGCGGCCTGCTGCTGGCCCTCATCACCCTTCCCTTCCAGCGCTTGCTGCCGGGGCGACCCGCTTTCCACATCAACGTCTTCCCCCCGGCACTGGTCTTTATGCTGCTGGGTTACGGCTTCCGCAGCGTGACTTTGTCCGGCCGCCTTCCGGAGCGGCTGACGCAGGGGCTTTTGCCGGGCGCCGCGCTGATCCTGCTGGGCAGTCTTGTCTCCCGGCCCTACGGCACGGACATTTCCAACATCTGCCGGCTGACTTACTTTCCCGGCGCCCTCCTCAGCATTCTCGGCTTCTACGCCGTCAGCTGTGCAGCAGTCAATTGGCGGCTGCCGGCCTATCTGGGAGAATGCTCCCTGTACATTCTCGGCATGCACATGCTCTTTAAGGACCCCTCTCAGGCGGTGATCCGTCTCCTGACGGGCTTTCTCCCCTTCGACGCCCCCCTGCTGCGCACCTTCCTGGCGGCGGGTCTGATCCTCTGTATCTGCTGTCTTTTGAAGGAGTTCTGGGGCCTTGTCAAAACAAAACTCCAAAAATGAAAACCACCCCGGGCCATGGTTTCACACCCTGTCCCGGGGATTGTAATAATGCAGACATAATGGTAATATACTTTTATCAAGCAGGCATCGGCGGCGAAAGGAGTCTCTTATGAAAGGTATTGTTCTGGCGGGCGGCAGCGGGACACGTCTCTATCCGCTGACCATGGTGACAAGCAAGCAGCTCCTGCCCGTGTACAATAAGCCCATGGTATACTACCCCCTATCCACACTGATGCTGGCAGGCATCCGGGACATTCTCCTGATCTCCACGCCCCATGATCTGCCGAACTTCCGACAGCTGCTGGGGGATGGCAGTCCCTTCGGCATCCACCTGAGCTATGCTGAGCAGCCCTCTCCCGACGGACTGGCCCAGGCCTTCCTCATCGGCGAGGATTTCATTGGCGGCGACTGCTGCGCCATGGTGCTGGGGGACAACATCTTCTACGGCGCAGGGCTCACACAGCATCTCCGCTCTGCCGCGGCGCGCAGCAACGGAGCCACCATCTTCGGCTATTACGTGGAAGACCCCCGGCGCTTCGGCGTGGTGGGCTTCGACGAAAACGGCCGGGCCGATTCCATTGAGGAAAAGCCGCAAAATCCCCGGAGCAACTATGCCGTTACCGGTCTTTACTTTTACGACAGCAGCGTCTGTGAGCGCGCCCGTTCTCTCAAGCCCTCGGCCCGGGGCGAACTGGAGATCACCGATCTCAACCGCAGCTATCTGCAGGAGGGCAGTCTGAAGGTGGTGACCCTGGGTCGGGGCTATGCCTGGATGGACGCCGGCACCGTGGACTCCCTCAACGATGCCGCCGAATTTGTGCGTGTCACCGAGTCCCGGCAGGGCATCCTCATCGCCGCGCCGGAGGAGATCGCCTATCAGAATGGCTGGATCGGCAAGGAACAGCTTCTTGCCGCCGCGGAGCGCTACGGCAACGCTTCCTATGCCGAACACCTGCGCCGGGCGGCCGAGGGCAAATATCTTTACTGAGGTACAATCATGGAGTTTATTCCCACCAAACTGGATGGCGTCTATATCGTGGAACCGCGTGTCTTTGGCGATACGCGGGGCTTCTTCATGGAAAGCTGGTCCAGACGGGACTTTGAAGCCGCCGGGTTCTTCTATGACTTCGTGCAGGACAACCACTCCCTCTCCACCGTGAAGGGCACCCTCCGGGGCATCCACTTCCAGCGGGGAGAGTTCGCCCAGGCCAAGCTGGTACGCTGCGTGCGGGGTGCCGTGCTGGATGTGGTGGTGGATCTCCGCCCGGAGAGCGCCACCTTCGGTCAGTGGACCGCTACGGAGCTTTCGGCGGACAACCATCGGCAGCTGCTGATTCCCCGCGGCTTCGGCCACGGCTTCGTGACCCTCACCGATGAGGTGGAGTTTCTTTATAAGGCAGATAACTTCTATGCCCCCGACCACGAGGGCGGCATTCGCTGGAACGACCCCGATCTGGGCATCGACTGGGGCATCGCGTCCCCGGTCCTCTCCCCCAGAGACGAGGCCCTTCCCCTGTGGAAGGAGGTAAGAAACAGCCTATGAAAATGCTTGTCACCGGCGGCGCGGGCTTTATCGGCAGCAACTTCCTCTACTACATGCGTGAGCACCGCCCGGACACGGAGCTGATCTGTCTGGACAAGCTCACTTATGCCGGGAACCTTGCCACACTGCGGCCCCTGCTGAAAGAGGGCCTTCGCTTCCATCGGACGGACATTGCCGACCGGGAAGCCGTCTTTGCCGTCTTTGAGGCGGAAAAGCCCGATGTGGTGGTGAACTTCGCCGCCGAAAGCCACGTGGACCGCTCCATTGAGTCCCCCTCCGTCTTTCTGGAAACCAACGTCATGGGCACGCAGGTGCTGCTGGATGCCTGCCGTCACTTCGGCGTGCAGCGCTTCCATCAGGTCTCCACGGACGAGGTCTACGGCGACCTGCCTCTGGACCGGCCCGACCTCCTTTTTACGGAGGAGACCCCCCTCCACACCTCCAGCCCCTACTCTGCCTCCAAGGCGGCGGCAGACCTCCTCACGCTGGCTTATCACCGGACCTACGGCCTGCCCGTGAGCATCAGCCGCTGCTCCAACAACTACGGCCCTTACCAGTTCCCGGAAAAGCTCATCCCTCTCATGATCGCAAACGCCCTGAACGATAAGCCCCTGCCGGTCTACGGCGAAGGGCTCAACGTCCGGGACTGGCTCTATGTCACCGACCACTGCGCCGCCATTGCCCTCATTCTCGAAAAGGGCCGCGCGGGCACGGTTTACAACATCGGCGGGCGCAACGAACGGCGCAACATCGACATCGTCCGCCGCATCCTTGCCGAACTTGGCAAAGACGAGTCCCTCATCACCTATGTCACCGACCGCAAGGGTCACGACCTGCGCTATGCCATCGACCCCACGTTCATCCATGAGGAGCTGGGCTGGCTGCCGGAGACAGACTTTGAAAGCGGCCTTGCAAAGACCGTCCGCTGGTACCTTGAAAACCGCGGTTGGTGGGAGAATATCCTCAGCGGCGCGTACCGGCAGCAGGAGCGCGGCCTATGAAAGTCTTTGTAACGGGTGCCTCCGGTCAGTTGGGCCGGGAGGTCTGCCGGGTGCTGGAAGCACGAGGCATAGAACACC
>SVLG01000069.1 GCA_015068055.1 Oscillospiraceae bacterium
CCCAGCAGACAGACGTTGCGAAGGTCATTGCTTGCGTAGCTCATGGAAATCTCTCCTTAATATCTTCAATTCTTTACTATTTTCTAAGAAAATGCCCACGGCAATTAGGTATTATACACTATATATTATTACTTGGCAAGAGCGTTTTTCCCCTTATTCCCGGGTATTCAGCAGCATAAGCAGCACGGGAAGCACCCAGACAAGCATATAGAGGAAAATACGCCAGGCGCTGAGCAGCGCCCAGTTGGCCTCCCAGCAGAGGAGGAAGCCCAAAGCCAGTCCCAGCAGGGTGCAGCCCGCGGTCAAAACCTGACAGGCAAGGCCGCAGCGGTACAGCCAGCGTCCCCGGGTGAACATATCCGCCAGCTTCCCCAGACCGCCGCCGGAGAGCATAGCTCCCACGGGACGCTTACCGGAGGCCGGCACGTCGGAAATCTCATAGCGCTCGGGCACCGGCGGAAATTCAAAGCCATCGGTGGGGCAGCGGAACTTCTCCTTGATCAGCAGCGGATCGATGTTGAAGTCCCGGGCGGCGAAAATGGGCTTTCTGCGGCTGCGGTGGAGCTGCACAAGCGCCTCCCGAATCGCGGGCACCGGGGTATAGTCCACCACAAAAGCGCCCACCAGCCGGTCATGGAAGGCCGTATAGATGGCATCGCCGCTGACCATGGTGGGGGGGATTTTCACCCCACAAAGATGCATATAGCCTGCGCAGCCCACGCGAACCTTTTCGCAGTTGATATAGGCGGTGGCGCCGCCCTCGCCCACGACAAAGTCCTCCACAGCCACCATGGAGCTGCCGCTGCGCTGCATGAGATCGGTAAAGAGGGCCGCCAGCTCGCTGCCCGCCGCTGCCATCATGCTGCCGGTGTAGGAAACCACCTTGTCGGTCAGCTCCCCCTTTACCAGCCGCACCGCGCTCAGCGCCACGCTGCCTTCGGGAAAGATGTCGGAGTCCGTCAGAATGAGGTGGCTGGCCTCGCCCATATCCCGGGCCCCGGACCATCCGGCAATGGCGCTGCCACTGCGGCGGAAATGCTCTGCCGTAACGGCAAAGAGCAGGGGCAGTGCTCCCAGTCCGCACCACGCAGCGCTTACCGCCGTCAAAATGGCAAACACATGGGGAAATACAAGAAAGCTTCCCTGCGTGATGCTGACCAGCACGGAAAGAACCAGTGCGGCGATCAGAGCAAACGGAGCCAGAACCGTGCCGAGACTCTCACAGCCGTCCGGTTCCTCGCTGCGGCGGATAAATCCCTTCATGGACTGGCGGGAGCGGATAAGGAAGGCCTCTTTCCGTTTTAAAAGCTGTTCATTGGTGACTGCATAGGGGTTTTCTGCCCGGGCCAGAGCCGCAAAGCCCGCCTTGTAAGCCCGACAGTTCTGCCAGGAGCCCAACAGCGCCATGGCAATAGCCACGCAGGGAATCAGTGCCGGGGGCAGTACCCCCACGCTTTTTTCCGAAAGGATGGTCACCCAACAGTCGGCCACGGAGGCCAGCGCGGCAAAGGAGATCAGCGTCTCTGCGCCGGGTCTGCCACGAAACAGAGAAAGGATGCCGCTGGTGAAAACATCCAGACCGATGAGCATCACCGTCAAAAGGGCCGTGAGACAGAGGATGGTTGCCACCTTCAGATCACCGGCCAGCGCCCCCGGCAGGGGGAAGCCCGTGGCGTGGCCCAGCGCCACCCACAGCGGCAGCAGCGTCACGGCAAAGGCCAGCTTACAGCGTCCCTGCAGCGAGGGGATCTGACCGGCGTAGAAGCGGGCCGCAGCCAGCGGCTCCATCTCCACGCCAAGGTCCTCGGGATCCGGGCCTTTTTCGCCCCGGCGCTGTTCGTTCTTATAGGCCGAAACGGCCAACATGGCCACAAGGCGGCCATGAACCCGGCGGAAAATGCTGCCGCGGCTGCGCCCCGGTTTCAGCCGGATGCTTCCGCTGATATACTCATCGTCCTCCCAGGCTTCCTCCGGCAACTCGTCCGGGGCTTCCTCCTGCGGTGACGCTGCATACTGCCCAACATCGTCCACATAGCCTTCTACGTATTCCGAGTTTTCCTCCGGAATCAACTCGGCTGCCTCCTCGGCGGGAAGGGGCTCGGCCCTTTCCGGGGACGCCTCCGTCTCGTCAAAGTTCAGCTTTATTTCTTCCGTACCGGGAGCGGCCCGGTATTCGGCCAGAATATCCTCCAGAGAATAGTTCGGCGTTACGGCGGCGGCGCGGGCTTTTTTCCGTTTGGAAGCTGGCCTGCGTTTAGCCATGGACGGTCCCCGCTTTCCCACCGCGCTGACGCAGCACCTCGTAGATCATCACGGCGGCAGCAGCCGAGGCGTTGAGAGAGGTCACCCGGCCATGAAGGGGAATGCTCACGGTGAAATCACAGCTCTCCCGAACCAGTCGGCCCATACCAAAGCCCTCGGAACCAATGACCAGACAGATAGGGCCCTTCATATCGATCTGCCAGAGTTCGCCGCTGGCGTCCGCATCGGTGCCGTAGATCCAGACACCGTTATCCTTCAGTTCCTTGAGCGCCGCCACCAGATTGGGCACCCGGGCCACGGGCAGATGCTCGGCGGCACCGGCGCTGGCCTTGTCCACTACGGCAGTGATGCCGGCGCTGCGGCGCTTGGGAATGATGATGCCGTGGGCACCGGCACATTCGGCAGTACGAATGATGGCACCCAGATTATGAGGATCGGAGATCTCGTCGCAGGCGATGATGAAGGGATCCTCCCCCCGGCTGCGTGCAATCTCCAGAATGTCGTCCACATCGCAGTATTCCCGGACGGCCACCTGGGCAATGATGCCCTGATGGGCGCCGGTGGCGCTCATGGCATCCAGCTTGCGGCGATCACAGTCCTTGATGACCACACCGGCCTCCCGGGCAGCCGCCACGATATGGGCCAGGGTCTTGTCCGTCTCGCCTTTGGCGATATAAATCTTATCCATGGGCCGTCCGGCACGGAGCGCCTCCTGCACAGCGTTGCGGCCTTCGATCAGGTCTTCACGATCCAGCATTTATATATACCCCATTTGAACATAGTTTTGTTTATTGTATCACAGGCTTTGCCGGACATAAAGAGGAAATTTCACAGCGAATGCAAAAAAAGAGAGGCACAGCCTCCCTTTTCATGCGCCGCTGCTTTTCACCGGATGCTGGCGGCCGGTATTGTCCATATAGGTCTCTCCTGTCAGCAAAATCTGCGAAATCGGCACAATGGTATAACCCTCGGAGAGAATGTACTCAATAATGCCGGGCAGGGCTTCCGGAGTGTGCAGCGCGGCATTGTGAAAGAGAACAATGCTCCCGGGCTGCACCCGGCTGGTCACCCGCTGGGTGATGGTTTTAGCATCGTAGTCCTTCCAGTCCAGGCTGTCCACATCCCATTGAACGGCTGTCATACCCATACCGTTCACCGTACCGATAACATTGTCATCATATTCCCCATAGGGGCAGCGAAACAGCGTGGGCCGCACGCCGGTGACCGCCTCCACCTTGTCATTGCAGGCATTCAGCTCCGTAATGATGTCGGCGGAGGAGAGCTTTGCCATATGAGGATGCGTGTTGGAATGGTTCTGGACTTCGTGCCCCGCATCATGGAGCGCCTTTACGGAGTCCGGGTACTTATCCACCCACTGCCCCACAACGAAAAAGGTAGCCTTTATGTCATATTCCGCCAGAATATCAATAAGCTGTTGTGTATCCTCGTTGCCCCATGCTGCATCAAAACTCAGCGCACAGTACTTTCCGTCCCGTTCCACGCAATAAACCGGCAGCTGCCGCGTCACCACAGCCGCACTCACCGCCGTGGGCGCATATACCGCCGTAAACATCAGCAGCACCGCCGCTGCCAGAGCCAGCGCCGATACCGTTTTCCTTTTCTTCTGCAGCCATTCAGGTTCTCTGTGCATACATCCATCGCCCCCTCGGGACATACTATGTAGCACCCGCACAGGCTATGCAGAAAAGCAAAAAGCCAATTTTTTCATGTTTTTACCCCTTTTGTGGCGGTAAAATTTGACATTTTGGCATTTTTGTGCTTAACTGTGGGGCGAGGTGACTATATGAAGATCAAGCTGCGTTTTCAGTACAACTCTCCGGTGGTACTGACCTTCGCGCTGGCCTCACTGGCAGCGCTTCTGCTGGGCTCCCTTACCGGGGGTACCATTACCACAAAACTCTTTTGCGTTTATCGCGCCCCTCTTTCCGACCCGCTGACCTGGCTGCGTGCCTTCCTGCACGTTCTGGGCCACGGCGGCTGGGAGCATTTCACCGGCAACATCATGCTCATACTTGTAGTCGGCCCCCAGCTGGAGGAAAAGTACGGCAGCAAAAAGCTGCTGCTTGCCATTCTTCTGACGGCCTTTGTAACCGGTCTCGCCCAGTGTATCTTCTTCCCGGGCGTGGCGGTGCTGGGTGCCAGCGGCATTGTGTTCATGATGATCCTTCTGGCCTCCATGGGCGGCATGAAGGACGGCTGGATCCCCCTGACCTTCATTCTGGTAACGGTTTTTTATCTTGGCAATGAAATTGT
This sequence comes from Oscillospiraceae bacterium, assembly GCA_015068055.1. Next base: position 4,537 of record SVLG01000069.1, read on the forward strand.
CACGGCCGTAACCAGCGTGGATAATGTCTCTCAGCTGAGCCATATCATCGGCGGGCTCTGCGGTGCGGGCTTTGGTTTCTATATGGACAAATAAAAAATGTGCGGCTTACGCCGCACATTTTTTATTCTCACACGTCGATGGCAAAAAGGCCGCCGGCGCCGCCGGTATGAAGGAAGATAATATTCTCCTCCCCTTCCAGTGCGCCCTCCTCCGACATTTTCAGGAACTCACCGAAAGCCTTGCCGGTATAGACCGGGTCAACAAAAATGCCCTCCGTCCGGGCCAGCAGCCGGATGGCCGCGTTGCCTGCCTCGCTGGGAATGGCATAGCCCGCGCCAAAGGCGGCACGCAGTTCCACATCCTCATCTGCAATGGGCTCGTCATAACCCAGCAGCTCCGCCGTGCCCCGCATGAGCTTCGGCACGATGCGCTGAAAATCACTGTCATCCACCATCATGCCGGTTACCTTCGTACCGGGCAGATAGATCCGCGTCCCCAGCGCCGTACCGGCATGGGTACCGCCGGAACCGGTGGTACAGACGATGCGGTCAGGCTTCATGCCAAGGGCGGCACACTGCTCTGCCACTTCGCGCATGCAGTTTACATAACCAAGGCTCCCCAGAGCCACGGAACCGCCCACAGGAATCTTATAGGTGGTCTGGCCCCTGGCCTCCCGCTCGGCGGCGAGACGATCCATCTCGGCATAAACATCCCGGTAGCTGTCGGAGTCCACCAGATGCACCTCAATGCCCATAAGGCTGTTGAGGAGTTGGTTGCCTTTGCGCTCCCAGACACCGCGCTTTTTCAGAACCAGCACCGGTTCCATGCCCAGACGGAGGGCACAGGCCGCGGTGAGCATGGCATGGTTGGACTGAGCGCCGCCGGTGGTAAAGACCACATCCACGCCTTTCGCTCTGGCATCGGCCAGCAGATACTCCAGCTTGCGGACCTTATTACCGCCCAGAGCCACACCGGTCATATCGTCGCGCTTGATATAGACGTTCCGGCCCAGCATGGCGCTGATGTTCTCCAGCTTATAGAGGGGCGTGGGCAGGGTGGCCAGGGGAATGCGCGCAAACGTACGGACATCCTTCATGCGAAAATCTCCTTTACAAGACTGTCAAAGTCCTCTTCCCCCTGATAATAGTGGATCTCAAAATGGGGATCGCCCGCCACCATGGCAGAGAGTCGGCCGGGGTCGCCCCGGTAAAGGACCACTACACGCTTGTTCAGCGCCTCTGCGAAGGCCAACTCATAGCCTACACCGATAGAAGTGGTGGTACACTCAGCCACCACCACGTCGCTTTCCCGGAGCCAGTCGGTATCCCGCTTCCAGATATACTCATTGCTGCCGTCCCCGCCAAACTCCGTCAGCGCACTGGAGCCCACATGCTCGGTAAGCACCTCGCCGTATTCCTTCAGCTTTTCAATCAGCCGCGCATAGAGGGCTGCATCCTGCCGCCCGCCCCGAATGGATCCACAAAAATAAATCTTCACGCGGAATTCTCCTTTACAGCAATATCCCCCGGCCGCAGCCGGGGGATATTATAGTTTACATAATTACAGGGTGATGGTGGTGCCGGCAGTGCCGTTGAGGGCCTCAACAGCCTTGTCCAGAGAAGTGATGACGGCGCGGCGGCCGGGCTTGCTCTCAGCGAAGCGGACAGCCGCTTCCATCTTGGGCAGCATGGAACCGGGGGCGAAGTGGCCCTGAGCCATGTACTCCTTGACCTCGGCCACGGAGACCTTATCCAGATCCTTCTGGTCGGGCTTGCGGAAGTTGATGCTGACGGACTCAACAGCGGTAAGGATCAGCAGGACGTCGGCATCGATGTCCTCGGCGAGCTTCTCGCTGGCCAAGTCCTTATCGATAACGGCGGCGGTGCCTTCGAGGGTGCCGTCCGCCTTGCGGATCACGGGGATGCCGCCGCCGCCCACGGTGATGGGCACGAGGCCGGCAGCCATCAGCTGCTTCACGGCTTCGATCTCAACGATCTCCACGGGTACGGGAGAGGCGACAACGCGGCGCCAGCCACGGCCGGCGTCTTCCTTAACGGTCCAGCCCTTTTCCTCAGCGAGAGCCTTGGCCTCTTCCTCGGTGTAGAAAGCGCCGATGGGCTTGGAGGGGTTCTGGAACTTGGGGTCGTTCTGGTCAACGACAACCTGGGTCACCACGGTGGCAACGTTCTTCTGAACGCCGCGGGTCTTCAGGACCTTGCCCATGGCCTGCTGCAGGTGGTAGCCAATGTAGCCCTGGCTCATGGCGCCGCAGACATCGAAAGGCATGGCGGGATTATCCAGCACGATGCGGCCAACCTGGGGGCCGTTGCCGTGGGCCATGGCCAGAGTGTAGCCGGCCTCAAGGATATTGACAATGTGCTCAGCGGTGGCCTCAGCCACCTGGAGCTGGTTTTCGGCGGTGGCGGGCATACCAACAGCCTGCAGAGCGTTGCCGCCCAGAGCGATGACAACAGTTTCCTTCATAGTTCATTCTCCTTTAAGTATTGTAATACATTGTTTTTATTCTTTTAAAAATTAGCAGACCAACAATAACCCTTGGTCACGTTGGGGCTGGTGTAAGCAGCCAGCAGCGCACCGTAAGAGAGCTTGAAGCGAACAACATCGCCCAGCTCATACCCATCGGCCTTCGTCAGATCCACGATCAGATGGTCACTGCTGCCGCCGACAATGCTGATACGGGGATCCAGCGGGGTAAGTCCGTCCAGATTCACGTCCTGACGGCCAATAGCGAGGATACCGCGACGCATGGGGCCCTTGTCCACGTAGGTCACGCGCTCGCCAAAGGCATTGACGGAGGTGACGCCCACAGGCTTGGAAGGCTTCTCTTTCAGCTCCACAAGCTGCGTTTCCAGAATAAACGCATCGTCGCGGAGTTCGGGGAACTTGGTACCGATGGCGGTATCCGTGCCCAACAGAATGGACTCGCCCAGACGAAGCTGGTTGACGCCTTCGGGCATACGCCCTTCCTTCATAAGACCAACGCTGCTGGAGTTGCCGCCGGAGACGATGGGAGCGGGAACGCCCAGTTCCTTGCGCAGCCATTCCGCAATGGCCACCAGATTGCCCATGTTGGTTTCGTCGGGCATGATGGAACCGTAGCAGGTCAGGTTGGTACCCACGCCGTAGAGTTCCAGACCGGGATGCTCCACAACGGTACGGGCAGCTTCCATGATCTCGTCGCCCAGTTCATAGTAGATACCTTCACGCAGGTCGCCCAGATCGATCATGAGAATGACCTTATGCTTCTTGCCGGCTCTGGCTGCGGCATCGCCGATGGCCTTGATCGTGGGGATCTCACTCTGGAGGGAAATGTCGGCGCACTGGACGATCTCTTCGGCGCGGTCAGCCATGGCAATACGCAGAAGAATACGGGGTATCTTATACTCCACGTTCTCCAGATTTTCTTCCCGGGAGTCGGCGTAGGCCGTAAAGCCCCGGGGCAGCACGGCGTTCAGGATGCGCCGGTCGGCCAGAACGCACTTGCCCACGAAGGCCGCCTCGATCTGATGTTCCTTACACCAGCCAAGGACGGTATCCGCATTGTAGCACAGCTTGGTAATGTCCACTTCAAGTCTCGGATAGCTCATATTCCCATACTCCTTTTCATGAGTTTTACTGCCGCTTCGGGGAACTGCTTGCTGAGAACGCCAAGGGACGCCATGATGTAATCATTATCCACCAGTATCTCCATTTTCCCCGGCAGGGGGTAGAGCATCATGTGGGTAATATTGCAGTCGCAAAGTCTGCGAAGAATATCCATACGATTGGGAAGCCGGGTCAGGGCGCCGCCGGTACCCACCAGATACTTCACCTTGGTGAGATCCTTGCCTTCGGCAATGGTCTTGCGACCCTGAGGCAGGTAGATGTGCCGGAGTTTGCCGGCGTGGCGCTCCAGCGAAACCTTACCGGCCTCGAAGCAGAGCCGCTCGGTAAGGCGGAAATGCTCGGGCGTATCGGGAATGGGCTTATAATTCGCCATAACCTCGTCCACATCCAGTTCCAGCTCCCGGGAAAGCTCCGACGCTCCCAGCCGCTGTACCAGATTGCGGGCATTTACATACATACCAAGGTCACCCTCCACGGTGCGCTTGGCAAAGGGTTCCGGCGTCATCTGAATGGCGGCGATCTCCTCGCTGCCCTCGGAGACGGAATGTACGTCGGTGGTGGCGCCGCCAATGTCGAGGCAGACCAGATCGCCCACTTCTTCATAGAGATGCCGCACTGCCTCCATAACGGCGCCGGGGGTGGGCAGAATGTTGCCGGTGACCATATCGCGGACATGTTCCATGCCGGGGGCCGTGACGATGTGCTTTTCAAAAACTTCCTGAATTACCTTGCGGCAGGGCT
>SVLG01000070.1 GCA_015068055.1 Oscillospiraceae bacterium
CAGGCCTCTTCCTCCTTCCAGGAGATCGACGAGGCCGACGGCGATCTGCCGTTCTGAAACCGATGAAAGGAGTTTTGAAACATGGCTTTCGATAAGTCCCAGAAGCCCCACAAGCGCAAGAAGGTTTGCCAGTTCTGCGTTGACAAGTCCGAGTTCATCGATTACAAGGACACCGCCAAGCTGCGCAAGTTCCTCAGCGAGCGGGCCAAGATCCTGCCCCGCCGTACCACCGGTACCTGCGCTTACCATCAGCGTCAGCTCACCGAGGCTGTCAAGCGCGCCCGTCAGGTCGCTCTGCTGCCCTACGTGACCGACTGATTGAATGTATGCGAACAGCCCTTTGCCTTACGGCAAAGGGCTGTTTTTTGTTATGCAAGATCAATCGTTTCGTCGTGTTCGATCCACTCGTTTACATCGGTGCTTTCATACTGATCCTCGCCCACGCGGGCCACGACCTTCGCAATGCCGGCATTGATGATAAGCCGGCGGCACATGGCGCAGGGGGTGGCATCCTTCAGGAGTTCGCCGCTGCGGGCATCCCGTCCTACCAGATAGAGGGTGCCTCCCAGCATATCCCGGCGGGCGGCGGAGATGATGGCGTTGGCCTCCGCATGAACGCTGCGGCAGAGCTCGTAGCGCTCGCCCCGGGGAATGTTCAGCTTTTCCCTGGCACAGTAGCCCAGATCGCTGCAGTTGCGGCGGCCACGGGGGGCGCCGTTGTAACCGGTGGAGAGGATCTCATCTTCGCGCACCACAATGGCGCCGTACTTACGGCGCAGACAGGTGGAGCGGTTCAGGGCGGCGTCGGCTATGTCGAGGTAGTAGTTTTCCTTGCTTCTGCGATCCATGGGCGGACCTCCTCCTATGTCTTTTCCTCACTATATCCTACTTTCCTTTTCATTTCAATCTTTTTATGCTATACTTTAGCGAGGAATGGAGGCTTATGCCCATGAAACGAAATTATCAGAAGGAACTGGAAACGATCCTCGCCTCCCTGAACGGCGAGCGAAAACGTCTGCTGCTCCACAGCTGCTGCGGCCCCTGCAGCAGCTACTGTCTTGAATACCTGACGCAGTATTTCGACGTAACCGTCTTTTTCTATAACCCCTGTATTTTACCGGCAGAGGAGTTTGAAAAGCGGCTTTACTGGCAGCGGCATCTGTTGGAAGCGGCTCCCTTCTGCGCCGGGGTGGAACTCATCGTCCCCGAGCGGGACGAGGCGGCCTTCTGGGCCGCAGCGGACGGGCTGGAGCAGGAAAGGGAGGGCGGCGCGCGCTGCACGGAATGCTTCGCCCTGCGACTTGGCAAGACCCGGGATTATGCGGAGAAAGGCGGTTTCGACTACTTTGCCACCACCCTCACCGTCTCTCCCCATAAAAACGCCGAGCTTATCAACCGCATCGGCTTTGCGCTGGCGGAGGGCCATCCGTGTCTCTGGCTGCCCTCCGACTTCAAAAAGCGGGACGGCTACCGCCGCTCCATCGCCCTCAGCCACGAATACGGCCTCTACCGGCAGAGCTGGTGCGGCTGTGGGTTGGGCGGGGAAGAAACAGATCAAAACGGGAGGGTTTTATGAAAATTCATTCCAGTGACCACACCATAGTGTCCTTTGGCAAACTATCGGATCCTGGGGTCTTGAGACAATCCCCCCTTGCGGACGACGAAGTCCGATACAAACACTTCACAAGCAAAAACTTTCAGTACATTGTAAACCACATTGCGGAAATATTTGGCTTGGCGCACGGCTCCGTACAGGCTGCGGTTGTTAAAAAAAAGGTTAAGGTAGGCTGGGTCGATCAGAATCAGAACGCAAGCATAGAGCCGGATGAAATAGTCATTCAGTTTGCCATGAATGCCGCCATCAACACCTATACCAGAACTTCCTACTATGAAAAACACTTCATGTATTATACCGCCGACCGCTATGGGTATCCCGCGATTTTCGGCATTGCGGCGCATGAGGTTGGGCATCTGATTTGCCGATATACCATGTCTGCTCTGGAAACAAAGTTTATCGGCGGCGATGCCGTCCTTGTGCAAACCTCTGCGTTGGATCCCCGCTGGGATGAGCTGTGTTCCGACTATCTGTCGGGCATCGTGCTGGCCAAGGCTGTGCCCCGGCTCAACCAGAACCCGCTGATCGAATGCCTTCGCAATAGCCGGGCAGATGACGATCACCCGGATGGTTTCTGGCGCGTGTATGCCATTGAAATGGGCTATCAGTGGGGATGCAACAATTCTCCCGCTCTGACTTCCAGAATTCTCAGCGATGCTCTGCAAATCCGTCAGCTGCTGCAAAGCTTCTGCCAGCTCTATTACCGGCAGATATACTGCGGTGTAAACGCCCGTGACCGCAGTCGGTACAGCCGTTTGCCCTCCGCATTCTCCGTCCCCTGTGAAATTCCCCTTGGCACACTATAAAGAGTCCGGCATCCGGATACTACAAAAAAACAGAAAAGAGGATCGTATATGAGCGCTTATACTCCCGATTTGAAGGTTTTGATTGAAAACATGGACGAGCTGTATGGGCTGGCGGAGGATCTGGATTGTAATATAGCCGTCTCCCTTTCCGAACTCCAGGAATCACTGGCACTCGCTCTTGCAGGGGATTCGTCCGCCAAAACCGGCGCCCTGGGTACTCCGTCCGGAACAGGCTTGTTACCCACGTTTCCTCTCCTGTCCCTGTCTATCCATGCCTATATCTCTATAAAAAACCGCGCTGCCAAAAAGAAAGCAGAAGAAGCCCTCCTGCCTCTGTATCAGGAAGTCCTCCTGAAGGTCCAGGCTGAAAATCTCCAGCTAAGGGAGGAAAAAGAAGAACTCCGCAAGCTGCTCCGGGAGGCAGAGCAGAAAAACGTGGACAACCGAAGGCTGATCGAAGCTCAGAAGCAGAAAATTGATAAGATTGAAAAGATTTTGTCCAGATATAACGCCATATTTGGAAACGGGTGACTTATGCAATACTTTGACGACATACTGAATGTTTACGCGTATCTGCACAGTCAGATGCAGAAACACACCGGGGAAATGGCTTCCCTCACCCGGCAGGCTCGTCAGCTGCACGAGGATATCGATCGAACCACCGAGGCTGTCGGCAGTCTGGAACAGGAGACGGATGCACTCCTGGACAACGCAATGGCCCTTGCGAAAAAGATGGGAATTGATCTTTCCGATATTCTTGACGAAGAAGTCGCCCCCGAATCCCCCGGTCAGGCTACCATACATGCCGAAACCGGCAAAATCAAGTTTCCCCGTGACTGCCATTTTGAGGAGGGCTTTGCGGCTCTTGTCAAGGAAGCACATGAAGCAGGCTTTACCGATGTCCATCCGGAGCAATTGCTGACAGAGGAGGAGATTTCCCGCGCCATGGCCTTTTCGCAGCAGCTGGATGAGGAATTTGAAAGGATCACCGGCTTGCAGGTCAAAGACCTCGTTGCCCTTTTTGTTGCGGTGGCAATTCGTCTTACACTCTGTTCTTTGAAACGCTTTCTTTTCTCCGTCGGAGAAGACTCTTCCCTTCCCGATGCTCCCGCGTCTGAGCTTGACGCTTCCAGTGGTGTTGATATGGGACAGGTGCTGAAAAAGAACGCATCGTCGCTCGCTTCTTACACGGCGGCAAAGATAATCTCCGACTTTTCTCCGGTTTTTTCGGACTCCCTTTTCGGCGGGTCCCTTTCCATTCGCGAGGAGACAAGAATTCTCCGGGAACACACTCCTTTTGACGTGGATGAAACCGCACACCTCAGCAAGGATCAGATTCTGGGCTACGACAAGTATTTGGGTTGGATTTTCGGTGTATGCAATCTCCTGACAGATACAGTAACCACAAAATCTCTCAAGTCCTACACAGTCAAACGTTCTCCGGATGAAAACGCCAAGCCGTTTCTTGACCGGGAAGTATCCACACTGATGTATATTGTTTACCCCGTGGTGCATTCTGTTCTGGATAATAAGGAAGCTGTTATTGCCTCTGTCGTGCGGGAAGCCACCGAGCTTGGCATTCCCGGCCCCGGCAACGCCTCCGCTCTTGAGCTTTACGAACGAGCCCTTGCTATGGAACGCAAGTCCAGCGTCCTTGCCGACCAATCCCGGCAAGTGCTTCGTCCCCTCTGGAAGCAGGTGGATTCGCTCCTGGACGATCTGGCCATGGACTCCCTTGTCAATACCATTATCGCAGCCATCCACTCCCTGATGTATCGCAGTGACGACGGCGATTTGTCCTATTATACGATGCGGACAAACAAAATCATTCTTTACTCCGGTCTCCTTGCAACCGTCGCGAGCAGCATCCCCGCTCTCCTTGAGATGGATGTTGCAAAAATCAATTTTGGCGGATTGATCAACTCGCTCTTGTCACTGTTCCACTCCACATCGTTCTGGATAAACCTGAAAGCAGATTTTCTTGTCAATACGTATAAGTCAAAGCTGGCCCCTTATATGGAGCAATTGGATGAAGCCTTTGAACTCTGTTAAAAAAAGCCACCGTTGAGGTTTACCGTCATGAAACGTACCGTCCTTGGCATTCTTGCCCACGTGGACGCGGGCAAGACCACCCTCTCCGAAGCCCTGCTCTACTGCGCCGGAGTCACCCGGAACCTGGGCCGGGTGGACCATGGCAGCGCCTTTCTGGACACCTTTGCGCTGGAACGACAGCGGGGCATCACCATCTTTTCCAAAGAAGCCCTGCTGACGTTGCCGGAACGGCAGATCACCCTCCTCGACACGCCGGGCCATGCGGACTTCTCCGGCGAGATGGAACGGGCCCTCTCGGTGCTGGACTGCGCCGTTTTGGTGGTCAGCGGCCCGGCGGGGGTGCAGAGCCACACCATGACCGTGTGGAAGCTCCTGCGCCGCCACCGCATCCCCACCTTTATCTTTGTCAATAAAATGGACCTGCCCGGCGCGGAGCGCGGGGAAATCCTTGCCATGCTCCGCCGCACGCTGGGCGACGGCGTCAGCGATCTGACGGACGCTGACATGGAAAACGCCGCCATGGGCAGCGAGGCGCTGATGGAGGAATATCTGGATACCCTCACCCTCTCCCGGGAAAGCATCCGCACCGCCGTGGCCGCCGGGAAGCTCTTCCCCTGTGTCTTTGGCGCGGCGCTGCAGCTGCAGGGCGTGGAGGAGTTGCTGGCCTTTCTTGCGGACTATGCCCCGGAAACACCCGATCGGGGCGAATTTGCCGCCCGGGTCTACAAAATCAGCCGGGACGAGCGTGGCGAGCGTCTTACCCATCTGAAGGTCACCGGCGGCGCACTCCGGGTGCGGGACCTGCTCCGGGGCAGCGACTGGGAAGAAAAGGTCACCCAGCTGCGCCAGTACTCCGGCGCCCGCTTCAAAGCCATCGACACCGCCTACCCCGGCGATGTGGTGGCTGTCACGGGTCTGAGCCGCAGCTTCAGCGGGCAGGGCCTGGGCGCGGAGCGCAACAGTGAGAGCGCCCAGCTGCAGCCGGTGCTTACCTACCGGGTGGAGTTTCCGTCAGGGACGGATATGCATAAGGCATTGCAGCAGTTCCGCACGCTGGAGGACGAGGAGCCGCTGCTCCACATAGACTGGAACGAGGCACTGCAGGAGCTGCGCCTTCAGCTCATGGGCAGCGTGCAGCTGGAAGTACTGCAGGAACTCGTGAAAAACCGTTTTGGCCTCAATGTCCATTTCGGTCAGGGAAGTATTCTCTACCGGGAAACCATCCGGGGTGCCGTGGAGGGCGTGGGCCACTTTGAACCCCTGCGCCACTATGCCGAGGTTCATCTGCTGTTGGAAGGGGGCGAGCGGGGCAGCGGACTGCGCTTTGAAACGGACTGCAGCGAGGACGAGCTGGACCGCAACTGGCAGCGGCTGATCCTCACTCACCTCATGGAACGAACCCATCTGGGCGTCCTCACCGGCGCTCCCATCACCGATATGCGCATCACCCTCCTCTCCGGCCGGGCCCACGCCAAGCACACCGAAGGAGGTGACTTCCGCCAGGCCACCTACCGGGCCGTACGGCAGGGACTCATGGAGGCCGAGAGCGTACTGCTGGAGCCTTGGATGAACTTCACGCTGGAAGTGCCCGCCCAGAATGTGGGCCGGGCCCTCTCTGACCTGCAGCGGATGAACGCAGACTTTGAGCCTCCGGAAACGCTGGGGGACATGAGTCTCCTGACAGGCCGCATCAGCGCTGCGGCGTTGGGGGACTACCCCACGGAGATCGCCGCCTACACCCATGGCAAGGGTCGCTTCTCCTGCGCCTTCGACGGCTATGCCCCCTGTGCCGACGCCGAGCGCGTCATCGCGGATGCCGCCTACGACCCCGAGGCAGACAGCGAACACAGCCCGGACAGCGTCTTTTGCAGCCACGGGGCCGGACACATCGTCAAGTGGTTTGACGTGAAAAAGGAGATGCACCTGCCCTCCGCCCTCCGCCGGGAACCCGAGGAGACGGAAGCCGCCCCCGCACCCCGGCGTTACCGGGAAATCGCCGCCACGGACAAGGAGCTGATGGGTATTTTTGAGCGCACCTACGGCCCCATCAAACGCGCCGAGCCTGCCGCTGTACGCCCGGCTCCCAGAGTCAGCGCCAAGCCCTATCAGGGCAAGGAGCGGCTTCAGGGCCCGGAGTATCTGCTCATTGACGGCTACAACGTCATCCACGCGTGGACGGAGCTTAAAAAGCTGGCGGAGCAGAGTCTCGATCTGGCGAGGGAGCGGCTCATCGAGCGGCTGCGGAGCTATCAGGCCTATCTGGGCACACCGGTCATCGTGGTCTTTGACGCCTATAGGGTCAAGGGTAACCCCGGCAGTCTCGAAAAGCTGGGCGGACTCACCGTGGTCTATACCAAAGAGGCCGAAACGGCGGATATGTACATTGAGAAGGTCACCGGCGAGTTGGGCAAAAAACACCCGGTGCGTGTGGCCACCTCAGACGCGCTGGAGCAGGTGATCATCCTTGGTCACGGGGCCCTGCGCCTCCCCGCCTCCCTCTTCGAAAAGGAGCTGCTGCAGGCGGAGAAGGAGATACGCAGCCATCTGCAGCGATGAAAAAACCGACCTGTGAACATTCACAGGTCGGTTTTATACTATGGTTCAGTCCTCGGCAGTGGGGGCCTCCTGAACATTTTTGCCGCAGTGGGGGCAGAACTGGCCCTTGCTTCGCTCCAGATACTTGCCGCAGTGGGGACACCTGTACTTTCTGAGTCGGAGCATGATTGCGCCGGCCATGCACGCCCAGGCGACGATGACCACAGGCATCATCTCTTTGTAAATGCCGAAGAAGCCCAAAATGGCACCGGCAAACAGAAGTCTCCTGGAAAAGGAAACAATTTTCTGGGGACTCATGTTTTTGAACTTATCCATATCCTATACCTGCCTTATCATGTATTTTATAGAGGATTTATCTCCGGTTCTGCCCTTCCCAGAAGGGCTCCGTATCGCCGCACTCAGGACAGCTGCGTGACTTGAAGATGAGTTCCTGACTTTTGGTGGTAACGGTGGTACAGGGCGGAACAGAGGCGATGATGAAGGAGCTGCCGCCGATGACGCAGTCCCGGCCAATGGTGGTGTCGCCGCCCAGAATGGTGGCATTGGCATAAATAGTCACCCGGTCACCGATGGTGGGGTGGCGTTTCTTGCCCCGGAGGGACTGGCCGCCCCGGGTGGTAAGCCCGCCCAGAGTCACGCCCTGATAGATCTTCACATTCTCGCCGATGACGGTGGTCTCACCGATGACAATACCGGTGCCATGGTCGATGAAAAAATACTTGCCGATGGTGGCGCCGGGGTGGATGTCGATGCCGGTAGCGCCGTGGGTATACTCGGTCATGATCCGGGGGATCATGGGCACCTTCAGCTCATAAAGCACATGGGCCAGACGGTAGACCGTGATGGCGTAAAGCCCCGGGTAGCAGAAGATGATCTCGTCGGCGCTGGTGGCTGCGGGATCCCCCTCAAAAGCGGCCTCCACATCCGTCTGCACCATGGCGCGGACGGCAGGGATCTCCTTGAAGAAGGCCAGAGAGATGCGCTGGGCCTCGGCGGCAGCAGTACTTTCATCCATGCTGCGCTGCAGCACCAGGGAAATCTGTTCGTTGAGATGGAACATCACGTCCTCAATGAGCATGGACAGATTATGCTTGGCGTTATAAATGCGGAAGGCCTTGTCCCGGGAGTAGCCGGGGTAGACGATGCGCATGAGCTTGCCAATCATGTCGATGATGACATCCTTGTCGGGATGCCGCTCCATGTCCATTTTATCTACATCACGGTGGTTCTGGTAATCCTGCAGGATGCTGTCCACCACGGATTCAATCTGCATTTCAATGGCTGTCATAGTTCACTCTCCTTGTAAGAAATTCAGTTTAGCACAGCCTTTGGATAAAGTCAATTTCATTGACAGCAGTATAATGGAAAGGTATTATAGACTACGAAAGGAGGGATTGTTATGTCCCGTATCTTTGCTTCCGCAGCCCAGCTCATCGGCCAGACACCGCTTATGGAGCTTGGCAACATAGAAAAAGCCGACGGACTCACCGCCCGTCTTCTTGTAAAGCTGGAGAGCCGTAACCCCGCGGGCTCCGCCAAGGACCGGGTAGCGCTGGCCATGGTGGAGGATGCGGAAAAGCGCGGCCTCCTCTCCCCCGGCGCCACCATCATCGAGCCCACCTCCGGCAATACCGGTATCGGTCTCTGCAGCGTGGCCGCGGCCCGGGGCTACCGCTGCATCATTGTCATGCCCGACTCCATGAGCCGGGAGCGCATCCTTATCATGCAGGCATTGGGGGAGAGGAGGCCGCGCTTTTCC
>SVLG01000071.1 GCA_015068055.1 Oscillospiraceae bacterium
CTGGGTACAGCGAATTCCATCGACGAGGCTCTGCAGGCATTGAAGGAAGCTCTGGATACTCACGAACAGAAGCTCAGCGATAAGACCAATGAGCTGCAGGAGAAACAGAAAACGGCGGATGAACTGACAAAGCTGGCCGAGGAAGCCGCGGACAAGGCGGAGAGCGCTGAGTCCACCGGCATCGTGGCAGACGGCGATGTCAATCTGGAAGCCAACAGCAGCGATGGAAGCGCCGGCTTCGGTGAAGAGGACAATGCGCTGGGTATTACCGCAGGCGGTACCACCAACATCCGCGGCGGTGAAGGCACAACGCTGGAGAACGTGGATATCGAAAGCGGCAGCGACCTGACGATCGGTAACATGGAGACCAGCGGCGAAGTCAACCTGACGGCTAAGGGTGACATCAAGGGTGACGCGGATAACAGCGACCGCGACATCATCGCTCCGTCGGCCAATCTCGGCAGCCTGAAGGGTGACATCGGCAGCAAGGACGATCCTCTCAAGACCAGACTGGACGAGGTTTCCGCCTACGGCGAAAATGTCTATCTGGATAACGACAAGGATCTGGCCGTCGATTCCATCATCGGCGAGGAAGAAGTGGATCTGAAGATCGACGGTGATATCACCGACAGCGATTCCAAGGATCCTGGGGCCGAGGATGATGCCGATATCATCGGCGGCGATGTCAACATCGACGCGGAAGGCGACATCGGCAGCAAGGACGATCCTCTGGACGTGGAAGCCGATGAGCTCGGCGCCACCGGCGACGACATTACCATCTCCAGCGAGGGTGACGTAAAGGTCGATGAGATCGAGGGTTCCGATGTGGATATCAGCAGCGGCGGCTCTGTCACCGACAAGGATGACGACAAGGATTCCATTATTGCCGATAATCTGCACATCGATGCGGGTACCGTTGGCGAGAAAGATAATCCTCTGAACATTCTTGTTTCCGGCAACGTGGACATCCATGCTCTCTACGGCTATATCCACTACCGCAACAGCTACCGTGCTCCCGTGGGTTACGATTACCGCACATTGATCCACAAGCCCACCGGCGTCCGCGTGTCCGGCTACTTCTCCAATGATGCCGAACTCCATGTGGATGATGCCTGCGAGCATGGAGACTGCCTCCTCTGCAAGTATCTCTCTCTGCTTCCCGATACTGTTGCGCTGGCCCGCTATCGCCTCTCCGTAAGTGGCGACTACTACGGCATGCTTCTGGTCCAGATTCCCGTGGACGAAGAGTATGAGGGGCAGATCGTGACCATCGCCTATTGTGAGGACGGCGAACTGAAGACGATCCAGGTCAGAGTCAAGGATGGTTTTGCCAGCTTCTTCATCGATGAGCTGCATACCTTCGTGGTGCTGAATGGACCGTACCATGTGGTGACGGAAAATGGACAGCAGCTGCTTGTGTCGGATGCTACCGGCGAAGTCATCCTGGTAAACGAACTCCTGTAAGACAGGAAAACCAAACAAATGACCCGGGTGCTGCCGACAGCACCCGGGTCGCGGGAAGAAGCCCGGCTCCACTCTTGGGGAGCCGGGCTTCATTCCGCCTGAACGACAAATTTGGGCTTAGCCGGTGGCTTTTCATTGCCATCGGTTGTTTCCTATAGTATGATAAACCCATCAAAAACAGGAGGCGGGGAGAGCATGGAATTATTCGATTATGAAAAGAAGCACGCCGACTTTGCCTCGGCGGCGGGAACAAGGTGAAAAAAGGCGTCAGCGTGGAGTATCAGTACTGCACCGCTCTCCCCATCGGCACCGCTCTGGCCCAGAGCTGGAACGTGGAGCTGGCCGAGGGCTGCGGTGACATTGTAGGCAGTGAGATGGAACGCTTCGGTGTGCATTTCTGGCTGGCTCCGGTGCTGAACATCCACCGGAGCATCCTCTGCGGCCGTAACTTTGAGTACTTTTCGGAAGATCCGCTCATCGGCGGAAAAATGGCGGCGGCGCTGACGCGGGGCGTGCAGAAGCACCCCGGTTGCGGCACCACCATCAAGCATTACTGCGCCAACAATAGCGAGTGGGGCTATCAGGGCATCGTGATGACCGACTGGCTCATTTCGCTGATGCCGGCAGACAAGGCTTCCCCTTACCGGAAGCCCCGGGCTTCTCTCATCGCGGCGGCAAGCGGCGAGCTGGTGATGCCCGGCGACAAAAAGGATGTAAAGGATATTCTTTCCGCGCTGCAAAGCGGGGAACTCAGCCGGACCCGGCTGGAAGTGAACGCCAGCCGTCTTTACCGTATATGGAAGAAGCTGGCGAAATAAAAGCGGTGGGGGGAGTATGGACCATATAAAAGAGGACAGCTTGCTGTTCTTTCATCAGCAGCCGGCAGCCTATCCCCTGTACGAAGCCTTTGTATCGGGGCTGTTGGATCGTTTTCCGGCTACCGCTGTGCGGGTACAAAAGACGCAGATCACCTTTTCCAACCGCCATGTGTTCGCCTGCGTTTCTTTTCAGCGGGTAAAAAAGAAGACGGAGCTGCCCCAACCGTACATGGTTCTTACGCTGGGGCTGCCCTATCCCCTTTTCTCCGGGCGCGTGGCCGCGAAAACCGAGCCTTATCCCGGAAGATGGACCACGCATATCGTGGTCGGACGAGCGGAAGAAGTAGACGAAGAACTGTTTGCGTGGGTGCGGGAGGCCTATGACTTTGCGGAAAGAAAGTGAACTTTATACAAGTGACCGGCAGGAATGGCGACGCTGGCTTTCCGAACACTTTGAAACAGAAACGGGAATCTGGCTTGTGTTTCCCATGAAAGCATCGGGAGAAGATCGTCTTTCCTATAACGATGCGGTGGAGGAGGCCCTTTGTTTCGGCTGGATCGACAGCACCATCCGGAACATGGACGCCGCCCATCGGGCCCAGCATTTCACACCCCGAAAAAAGGGCAGCGCTTACTCGCGGCCCAACATCGAGAGGCTGATTTGGCTGGAAAGACAGGGGCTCATCCATCCGAAAGTCCGGGAGAGCGTGCTGCCGATTGTTGAAGCTCCCTATGTGTTTCCCGAAGACATCATGGCGGTCATAAAGGCCGATGGTGCGGCGTGGGAGAACTATCGGCATTTCCCGGAGGGCTATAAAAGAATCCGCATTGCCTACATCGACGCGGCCAGAAAAAGACCGGCGGAATTTGAAAAACGGCTGAAGAACTTTCTTGCCAAAACCAGAGAGAATAAACGAATCGCGGGCTATGGAGGCATCGATAAATACTATGTCTGAGCGGGCTAAGGAGAACAACTGGGAAACGCTCCTGCAAATAAAAACCGATGGTCTGGACGATGTAAACTCGGACGAGCATCATTACCGCTATGAGCCCACGCTTTACCGTGTTCTGGAACGTCTCGCAGAGAGCGGACTTTTCGGGGCAGGGGACACGGTGCTGGACTACGGCTGCGGAAAAGGGCGAGTCTGCTTCTTCCTTTCCCATCGGACGAAGGCGGAAGCCATTGGCATCGAGTATGATGAGCGACTGTATGGTGCGGCGTTGGAAAACCGGAAGACGGCGGCAGCGGGGGCGACCTTTGTTCTGACGCGGGCCGAGGAATATGAAGTGCCGTCTTTTGTCAACCGCTGTTTTTTTCTTCAATCCCTTTTCCGCTGCTCTTCTTCAAAAGGTGATGTCCAAGGTTATGGAATCCTGGTATGAGAATCCGAGGGAAGTGCAGTTGTTCTTTTATTATCCCTTTGATGACTATATTTCTTATCTGATGTGCGTGGACGAACTGGAGTTTTGCGAGGAGATCGTCTGCGGAGAAAAGCCACAGGATCGGCTGATGGTTTTTCGCCTGCCCTGTATCGCAAACGGTACGGAAGCGTGACTTGGTCACGGAAAGCATCAGGGCAAGGGGTTATACTGAGCACAAGATAAGAAATTAAAAATCAAAGGAGAATTCAAAAATGAAAACTTACGAACTGGTAATCGAGGAAAAGCAGCCTACCTGCGGCGGCAGAGCACCCACCAAGTCGGAAATCCGTACGGTGACCACGGCGGATCCCGTGGCATATGTAAGGGAGCAGGAACCCAACGGCAAGCTGGAAGTAGAGGAGAGCGCAAACGGCGTTGCGGTTACTATCGATCGTAACGGCCTTTGGATCAGGTACGAATTCACCGAGGACTAATATAAGGAGAAAATGGGAGACCCGCCGGTGCCCGAAACAGGTTTTTGACGTTGGCTCGTTAGAGACGAAATAAGGCCTCGCCGCACACTATATGCGGCGAGGCCCTGTCTGTTTGTGCATCAGGCCTTCTGGAAACGCACCGGAGCCACACCGGGAGTGGGCTCAAAGGTCACGTCAAGGAAGCTGATTTTTCCGTCCATGCCGTAGCCGAACTGGGCCGGCAGACTGAGCCCCATGGTGGGGAGCATGAGGTTGAAGAAGTCGTAGTGGAAGTGCATCATCATGGCGCCGAAGCCGTTGAGGGTACCCGAGAGCTGGCCGCTGTTTTCCTGCAGGGTGAGGGTGCCGAAGGCCGGATGGGTGAAGGTGCCGGTGTACTCTTCCATGGGATGCGTGACGGAAGTGCCCGGGATCTGCATGGCAGCCATGGCCTTCTGGCCCTCGGCCATGGCCGCAAAGATGCCGCCGATGGTGGCCTGGAACTTTTCGTTCCAGGAGTTGTCCTCAAAGCCCAGAACGGCGTCGAGAATCATATAGGTCAGCGGGTAGATCATAAAGTTGGAGTTGCCGTTGGTGAGGAGGGAGATGCCGAAATTCTGCTGAGGCAGCAGGGTTACCAGGGAGGAGAAGCCCAGGGTGTTGCCGCCGTGGCTGACCATGGGCACACCGCGGTAAATGTCTGTGAACCAGCCGAGACCATACCTGGCCTCGCTGATTTCGGGCAGCTGCCAGAAATAGGGCGTGCCGTCCATCTGCGGGCTGTGCATCATCTGCAGCTGAGAGGCAGAGACGAGGACCTTGCCGTTCCATGTGCCGTCGCCCAGTTGGAACTTCAGGTACTTTTCCATGTCGGCGGCGTTGGAGACGATGCCGCCGGCGGGCGCCACGCCCCGCAGGGGGAGATATTCGGTCTGCATGTAATCGGCACCGGTGAACACATAGCCACGGGAGTGATCCTCGATCTCCTCCAGCTTTTCGGCGTAGAAGGAGGTGTCGGCCATGCCCAGCTCATCGAGGATGCGCTTTTGCACGAAGTCCTCCCAGCTCATGCCGCTGAGCACTTCTACCAGATAACCTGCCAACATGACCATCTGGTTGGAATACTGCAGGACGCTACGGAAGGGGGCGGCACTCTGGAGGTACTGCAGCTCCTCCACCATGGCCTTGCGGTCATCCTTGGTGCAGAAGACGGCGTGGGCATCGTACTTGGCAAGACCGCTGCGGTGGCACATGAGGTCGCGGGCGGTGACGTTCTTTTCAGCCACGCTGTCGGCTAGTTTCAGCCAGGGGATGTACTCGCAGACGGGCTTGTCCCAATCCAGCTTGCCTTCGTCGCAGAGCATGCCCAGGGCCAGTGCGGTGAAGGACTTGGTCACCGAGCCGATGGGCAGGTGGGTCTGGGTGGTCATGGGGAGATTTGCGGCCAGGTCGCGGCTGCCGTAGGCTCTGGAAAAAATGGTTTCTCCGTTTTGCACCAGTGTAACGGATACGCCGGGCAGGTTCCAGAGCTTCAGCATTTCGCTGACCTTGCTGTCCATGGTGGTGAGAATGTTTTCGAGCTGTGCAGACATGGTGAGTCTCCTTTCTTTCAATGAGGCTTGACATACTCGTTTTGCTTTTTTACAATTCTTACAGCGAGGTGAATGCACGCATGCTGGGTGATAAAATTCGTGAAATTCGTAAATCCGAAAGTCTGACGGTGACCGCTTTGGCGGAAAGGGTCGGTGTTTCCGAGAGCTATATTTCCCAACTGGAACGGGGTCTTGCCGATCCCTCGGTTTCGCTGCTGCGGCGGCTGGCCTTTACGCTGCAGGTTTCGGTCAGTGCCTTTTTTGATGAAGAGGGGGCGGAGCCCATCGTGACCAGACTGGCCGAGCGGGAAGAGAGCGCCGATGGGGGAGGGAATGTGTCCTTTTCCTGGATTTCTCCGGCAGCGGACGGACTCCGAATGGAGATGGCCGAGGTTCGCTTTGTTCCCGGAGCCGAGGTGACGGCCCCGGAAAATCCGCATTATACCTGCCTCTTTCTGACGGAAGGCAGCTTGCGTATCCGCTATCAGGATACGGATGTGACGCTGCAAAGCGGAGACAGCATCTTCATCCCGGCCCAGACGGAGTACCGGGTGATGAACCGGGAAGACAGCGTGGCCGTGGGCATCGTTTGTGTGGCGAAGGGAGGAAACGACCGATGAACGGAAGTGCCATACGTCAGTTGCGGCAGGCCAAAGGGATGACGCTGCAGGAACTGGCCGCTCAGACCCAAACCACCGCCGGCTATCTTTCTCAGTTGGAACGGGATCTGGTGGACCCGTCCCTCTCCACCCTGCGAAAGATCGCCCGGGCGCTGGATACGCCGCTGTTCTCCCTGGTGGAGTCTCAGGATGATGCGGCGCGTATCATTCGCCGGGACAGGCGACAGAAGATAGCCTTTCCGGATACCAACGTGACGCTGGAAATTCTGACACCCAAGTTTGAAACCTCTCCCGGCGAGGTCTTTGTGATGACTTTTGCGCTGGGCGCACGGAAGTGGAGCAACAACGAGCGCGTCTCCCACAATGTGGACGAGTGTTTTTATGCTCAGAAAGGGGAGCTGGAGGTGCTGGTTGGCCGGTCCACCTACTATCTCCGTCAGGGGGACAGCATCTATATCCGGGCCAACACCCCCCATAACATCTATAACCCCGGCGATGAGGTGGCGGTGGGTATCTCTGCCATGTCCAGCGGCTTTTTTGTCAGCGCCGCAAAGCCTTAAAAATCTTCGATTTCAATGCCGAGACCGGGCTTTTCGCTGAGCGTGCAGCGGCCGCCCACGCTCTCAAAACCGCCGGAAACCTGTCCGCCTTTGGCAAAGAAAGTCACGTCCAGATCGACCTTTTGGATGTTCGGCACAGCGGCCGCCAGATGCATGCCGGCGGCGTTTGCTATGCGGCTTTCGCCCATGCAGCCGATCATGCAGAAAAGCCCTGCCGCCTCGGCCACGCTGCTGATCTTCAGAGCGTGATAGATGCCGCCGCACTTCATCAGCTTGATGTTCATGGCATCCACGCAGCCGGTGAGCTTCAGCGCGTCCGTGGGGCTGTGGCAGCTCTCGTCGGCGGCGATGGGGATGGAGACGGCATCCCGGATCCGGCGCAGTCCCGGGAGATCCCAGTAGGCTATAGGCTGCTCGATGAGGTCGATGTCCAGCGCTTCCAGATCTTTGGCGATGCGGATGCTGTCCTTGACGTTCCAGCCCTGGTTGGCGTCGATGCGGAGGAGAATGTCGCTTCCCACCTGTGCGCGGATGGCCTTCATGCGCAAAAGGTCGGTTTTTATGTCCTCGCCCAGCTTCACCTTGAGCTCGGTGAAGCCCTTGTCCACCCATTCCTGTGCCTTGGCGGCCATGTTTTCTGGGCTGTCGATGCCCAGCGTGACATCGGTTACCAGCTCCGGCGAGGAGCCGCCCAGATAGCGCCACAGGGGCACGCCCATCTTCTTGGCGGCAATGTCGTAGCAGGCCATGTCGATGGCGGCTTTGATGGCGGTGTTTCCGGCGTAGGCCCCATCCATGATCCGATGGATTTCGGCAATGGCCAGCGGGTCTTTCCCAAGGAGCATCCGGCGGTATTCTTCGCCGATGCAGAGAGCCGTATCCAGATTATCGCCGGTGACAAAGCCCATGGGGGCGGCCTCGCCGTAGCCCACCAGACCCTCATCGGTTTCGATTTTCAAAACCAGCGTGTCGTAGCCGTGGATCACGGCAAAGGATATCTTGAAAGGCTCGTTGAATGTGAAAGTCATTTTGCGGAAACGAATGTCGGTGATTCGCATTTGCGTCCCTCCTTTGTTTGGGATAATTATAAAATACAGAGGTATGAAAATCAATAATAATAAAAAATTTTAGTATAATTACTTATCGATGGACGAGGTGAAGTCTATGACACTGAATATCCGGGATTTTCAATGGACGGGAGAACCGGCCTCTTATACCGTCGGCGAGGATAAGGTGGAGATCGTTACCAGGCCTCATACGGATCTGTGGCAGCGGACCTATTATCATTTCCGCAACGATAATGCACCGGTTTTTCAGATGGAAACGGAGGAAAAGTTCTTCTCTTTCGTTGTGAAAACCGCCTTTGAAAGCAAGCGCCGCTTCGACCAGTGCGGCGTTGTGATGTATCTCAACAGCGACAACTGGCTGAAAGCCTCCATCGAGTATGAAAACGAGCGTTTCCAGCATCTGGGCAGTGTGGTGACCAACAATGGTTACTCTGACTGGGCCACTACGGTCATCGACGCCTCGGTTAAATCCATGTGGTATCGCTTCAGCCGCCGGGAAGACGATTACTGCATCGAGTGTTCCGCCGATGGAGAGAATTTTTCTCAGATGCGCGTCTGTCATATGTGGGAGGGCGG
>SVLG01000072.1 GCA_015068055.1 Oscillospiraceae bacterium
TCGCGTTACTTTGATTTTACAGAGGAGGAGTGGCTACAGACGGTACGCGCAAGCGTACCGGCCAGGTTTACCCAGCTGAACGAAAAAGCCTTCCTGCTGGGGAGAAACCTCTGAAAATCAAAGAAAAGGAGCGAATACATAAAAATGGAAAGATACTATCAGCCGGAAATTGAGTGCGCCAGCCGCGAGACGATGATCGCGCTGCAGTCTGAGCGCCTCGTAAAACAGGTCAAACACGTTTGGGATAATGTTCCCTATTATCGCAAGAAGATGGAGGAGAAAGGCGTTACTCCCGATGACATCAAGGGCATTGAAGATCTCCATAAGCTCCCCTTCCTTACCAAGTCCGATCTCCGCGAGGCCTATCCCTACGGCCTCATGGGCAAGCCTCTGAAGGACTGCGTGCGTATCCAGTCCACCTCCGGCACCACGGGCAAGCGCGTGGTTGCCTTCTACACCCAGCACGACATTGACCTCTGGGAGGACTGCTGCGCCCGCGCCATCGTGGCCGCCGGCGGCACCGACGAGGACGTATGTCAGGTCTCCTACGGTTACGGTCTGTTCACCGGTGGTCCCGGTCTCAACGGCGGCTCCCATAAGGTGGGCTGCCTGACCGTTCCCACCTCCTCCGGCAACACCGAGCGGCAGATCATGTTCATTCAGGATCTGCAGTCCACCATTCTTTGCTGCACCCCCTCCTATGCTGCCTTCCTGGGGGAGACTATGAAGGAAATGGGCCTCACCCCCGATCAGATCCCTCTGAAGGCCGGCATCTTCGGCGCGGAGGCCTGGAGCGAGGAGATGCGTCAGGACATCCAGAACACCCTGGGCATCAAGGCCTACGATATCTACGGCCTCACCGAGCTTTCCGGCCCCGGCGTTTCCTTCGAATGCAGCGAGCAGCGCGGCATGCACGTCAACGAGGACCACTTCATCGCCGAGATCATCGACCCCGATACCGGTGAAGTGCTGCCCGAGGGCGAACAGGGCGAGCTGGTGTTCACCGCCATCGACAAGGAAGCCTTCCCCATGATCCGCTACCGTACCCGGGACATCTGCCGGCTGAGCCGGGAGAAGTGTTCCTGTGGCCGTACCCATGTGCGTATGATGAAGCCCAAGGGCCGTACCGACGATATGCTGATCATCCGCGGCGTCAACGTCTTCCCCTCTCAGATCGAGACGGTGCTCATGAAGCACGGCTATACGGCCAACTACCAGATTATCATAGACCGCGTAAGGAATACGGATACACTGGATATATGGGTGGAGATGATCCCGGGGATGTTCCACGAAAGCCCCTCGGAGATCAGCCGTCATCAGAAAGAACTGGTGGGCGATCTTCGTTCCATGCTGGGCATTACTGCAAAGGTCACGCTGGTGGCCCCCAAGAGCATTGTTCGCAGCGAGGGCAAGGCGGTTCGTGTGATCGACCACCGTAAGATTTAGAATTCCTATATCCCAAGCAGAGGATTGTTTTGCTATGACCTTAAAGCAACTGGAATATTTCATGGAAGTCGCCAATAATCTCAGCTTTTCGGAGGCCTCCAAAAAACTGTTTATCAGCCAGCCTGCGCTGAGCCGCAGCATTGTTTCTCTGGAAAATGAACTGGGTGTTTCGCTTTTCACCCGCAATCGGCAGGGCGTTTCCCTGACTTCTGCGGGAGAGCTTTTGGCTGCGAAGCTGCCCACGCTCCAAAATGAGCTGCACCAGCTGATGCTCTCTGTGCGTCAGGTGAAGAGCGGCCTTATCGGGCATCTGAACATCGGTATGCTGGAAGGCCAGCAGATGCCGGAACGCCTGCGCGCAGCGCTGGACCATTTCGCGAAAAATCTTCCCTTCGTGGAGATCTCTCTGCTGCGGCTGGGAGAGGAGGAACTCCTGGACCGGCTGGAGAAGGGCGCGCTGGATCTTGTCTTTTCTCTGGACCATGGTCTGGATGAACTGAAAAATGTACGGTATATGCAGCTTGAGCCGGTTTCCTATTGCATGCTGGTTCCTCTGAACCATCGGCTGGCCGACGAGAAAACAGCCAGACTCAGCGACTTCGCGACGGACACCTTTATCTTCACCGGAGAAGGCAGAACAACGCCGGAAACGCGCTTTTTGCTGGACTGCTGTGCCAGAGCGGGCATCCAGCCCCGCAGCCGCTACGTGGCCAATACACAAACGGGTCAGCTCTGGAGCGAGGCAGGCTTTGGTGTCTCCCTGTTCAATGCCCGGCACCGGGCCTGTATGTCTCAGGACGCGAGGGCGATCCCCATCGTCGATCTCCCGGAGCGGCACATGGCGCTGGCATGGAAGAGTATTTCCAGAAATCCCTGTATCCAGCTGTTCAACCATGCGGTTGAGGGCGGATGCTGACATTCCTTTGATATTTTCATCTCATTTTCTTCCTTTTTTCCCGCGCGAAGCCCCGCCGGAGCTGCTCCGGCGGGGGCTTTGTGTCAGATGATGGCAGGAGACATACTATGACTGCTGAAGAACGTAAAGCGATACAGGAGAGGCATCAGGCGGCCAGAGAGAAGCTGTGCGGCGTCTGTGCGCAGCTGTTTCCGGATGTGATCCACTGGGACACGGAGGCTATGGAGATGCTGAGCGTCTTCCATACCGATGAACAGATGGAGAATACCAGGGGCTGGCTCCACGGTGGTCTGATTGCCACGATTTTTGACAATGGACTTGGTATATTGGCTGATGCGCATGCAGGCGGCGACTCTGCACCAACGTCTTCTATACATGTGGAGTATCTGCGGCCGGTGCCGTTGATGGTGCCGCTATACCTTCACGCAAAGATCGTGAAGCTCGGCAGGACCCTCATCCATGTGCGGGGCGAACTGCTGGACGCAGCCGAAAACGGAAAGACCCTCGCGGCGGCTACCGGAATATTCTTCCGGTGCTGACGCTACAGGCAAACGCCGCCGACCCAGGGGTCGGCGGCGTTTGCCTGTATGCTTTTACAGCATGGCCAGAATGGCACTCTTGGGACGGGCGCCCATGGACTGGTTAACAACCTTTCCGTTTTTCATCACCAGCAGGGTGGGGATGCTCATGACGTTGAATTGGGCGGCCAGCTCCGGCTGCTCATCCACGTTGATCTTGCCAACCTTGATGTCGGGACGTTCCACGGCAATTTCTTCCACCAGAGGCACAACCATACGGCAGGGACCGCACCAGGGTGCCCAGAAGTCCAGCAGGACGGGTCTATCGGCTTCCATGACTTCGCTGTGGAAATTGTTTTTGTTAATATTGAGAGCAGACATTTTTTGTCCTCCTTGCTTTTTCTTTATTGTGGCCTTATTATAGCGGCAGGGAAGATTGTTTTCTGTGACGTCGTCACAAAAAGGAAAGAATGTTCTGTCAAAATGCCATGGAGGTGGAAGTATGAGCATTGAATTGCATAACGGCCATCTGTCCTGCACCATTCTGCCCTTTGGTGCCACGCTGCAAAGCCTCCGGGTTCCCGACCGCGAAGGCGCACGGAGGGATGTGGTGCTGGGCTACGACAGCCCTTCTGACTATGCGGAGCGGGACGGCTATCTGGGCGCCACTGTGGGACGCTTTGCAAACCGCATCGCCGGGGCAGGGTTCCGTTTGAATGGTCGGGATTATCCCCTGTACGCCAACGATGGTGCGAACCACCTTCATGGGGGCCGGGTGGGCTTTTCCCACAGGGACTGGACCGTGGAGGAAGCACCCGGTGACTGTGCGGTTTTGACTCTTTTCAGCTCCGACGGCGACGAAGGCTACCCCGGCAATCTCCGGGTGCAGGTGACATACGCGCTGGAGGGGACGGCCCTCCGCATTCGCTATAAGGCGGAAAGCGATGCCGATACCCTGTGCAGCCTTACAAACCACAGCTACTTCAATCTCTGTGGATGTGGCAGCGTGGCGGAGCAGGAGCTCATGCTCTGCGCCGACAGCTACACCCCGGTGGATGAGACATTGATCCCCACCGGGGCGATCGCCCCGGTGGCGGGGACGGCGCTGGACTTTCGCACCCTGCGGCCCATCGGCAGCGGTTACGACCATAACTTCGTGCTGCGCTCTGCGCCAGGTGCTCTGCGTCCGGCTGCCAAAGCCCGCTGCGCCGCAAGCGGGATCACCATGACGGTGAGTACCACCATGCCGGGGCTGCAGCTCTATACGGCGGGTTTTCTTTCGGAGCGGCCGGGTAAGGGCGGCAGCGTTTACAGGCCGGGTTACGGTTTTTGTCTGGAAACACAGTTTTTCCCCGATTCTCCCAATCAGCCGGGTTTTCCCTCGGCGCTGCTGCGGGCAGGGGAGACCTATGAGCACGAGACGCTGTTTGAATTTGGGATTGAATAACAAACAGGACATCCATTGGGATGTCCTGTTTGTTTTATGTCAACCTTTGTTCTGGGCTTCCACAAGACGGACGCCGCAGTACTGCTGGCGGAGTCTGGGCTTTTCGATCTTGCCGGTGGCGTTGCGGGGGACGGGGGCGAAGATGATTTTTCTCGGCCGCTTGTAGCGGGGCAGATCGTTGCAGAAGGAGCGGATCTCCTCTTCACTGCAGTCCACGCCGTCCTTCACCTGAACGATGGCCGCGGCGATCTCACCCAGACGCTTGTCGGGCAGGCCGATGACGGCCACATCGTGGATCTTGGGATGGGCGGAAAGGAAGGACTCGATCTGCACCGGGTAGAGGTTTTCGCCGCCGGAGATGATGACGTCCTTCTTGCGGTCTACCAGGAAGATGAAGCCATCCTCATCCTGCTCGGCCATGTCGCCGGTGCGGAGCCATTCTCCCCGCATGACCTCCTCAGTGGCCTTTTCGTCGTGGTAGTAGCAGACCATGACGCCGGGACCCTTGACACAAAGCTCGCCCACCTCGCCCTGAGGCACGGTGTTGCCCTCTTCGTCGCAGATCTTTACCTTCCAGCCGAAGCCGGGGACACCGATGGCACCTACTTTGTGGACGTTCTCCATACCCAGATGCACACAGCCGGGGCCGATGGACTCGGAGAGGCCGTAGTTGGTATCGTATTTATGATGGGGGAAGTAACGAAGCCAGTGCTTGATGAGACTGGGAGGAACCGGCTGAGCGCCGATGTGCATCAGTCGCCACTGCTCCAGTTCGTACTCGTCGATTCTCAGCTCACCCCGGTCCAGCGCCGCGAGAATGTCCTGGGCCCAGGGCACCAGCAGCCACACGATGGTGCAGTGCTCCCGGCTGGCCGCGTCGAAAATGGCCCGGGGGCTGTTGCCCTTGAGAAGGACGGCCTTGCTGCCGGAAAAGAGTGAACCAAACCAGTGCATTTTCGCGCCGGTGTGATACAGAGGCGGAATGCAGAGGAACACATCCTGATGGGAGGTGGCGTGGTGCATGGCCTCGCAGCGGGCGGAATGGCTCAGAGCCCTGTGCCGGTGAAGAATGGCTTTGGGGAAACCCGTGGTGCCGGAGGAGAAGTAGATGACAGCCTCATCCTCATCGTCCAGAAGAATTTTGGGTGCGGAGGAGGAGAAGTTGGCGACAGCCAGAAAATAGTCTTCGGCAAAGAGGGGGCAGGAATCACCCACGTAATAGAGCATAGTGTCCTGATCCAGTTCATCCGCAATGGCTTCCACGCGGCCCACAAACTCCGGCCCGAAGAAGAGAACGTCCACATCCGCCAGGCGGACACAGTAACTGATCTCATCGGCGGTGTAGCGGAAGTTCAGCGGTACGGCAATGGCACCGGTTTTGAGAATGCCGAAGTAAATGGGCAGCCACTCCAGACAGTTCATCAGCAGTATGCCCACCTTCTGGCCGCGGCTGATGCCCCGGCTGAGAAGGAGATTTGCCACACGGTTGGCCTTTTCGTCAAACACAGACCATGTGATCTCCCGGCGATAGGGTATGGCGGAGGTAGCCTGAATGAGTTCATACTCTTTCCAGGTGACGCGCTGAGGTTCCATGACCTCGGGGTTGATCTCCACCAGGGCAACCTCGTTGCCGTAGAGTTTACTGTTTCTTTCCAGCAGGTCTGTGATAGGCATGAGACAGGTTCCTTTCCCACATTTGCTTTATTGGTTTTAATCGCTAAAGTGTATATTACTGATTTCCCTTTATTCTGTCAAGTCTTATAAAAAACAAATTTATGGTTTACTCTTGCATTTTTATGTGGTAAATTTGCGATATCATTCATAGAAAGCAAGGGAAAACCATGAAAGAACTGATGCTCGGCAACGCTGCTGTCGCCCGGGGCCTGTATGAGGCCGGCTGCAACCTGATCTCCAGCTATCCCGGAACTCCCAGTACAGAGATCACGGAGGAAGCCGCCCGATTTAGTGAAATATACTGTGAGTGGGCCCCCAATGAAAAGGTTGCCATGGAAGTGGCTTTTGGCGCTTCTCTGGCAGGCCGGCGATCCTTCTGTGCCATGAAGCACGTGGGACTCAATGTGGCTGCCGATCCTCTTTATACCATGTCCTATACCGGCGTCAACGGCGGCATGGTCATCGCCGTGGCCGATGATCCGGGCATGCATTCCTCTCAGAACGAGCAGGACTCCCGCCATCATGCCATCGCTGCCAAGGTTCCCATGCTGGAACCCGCGGATTCCGCGGAGGCCCTGGCCTTTACCAAGCTGGCCTTTGAGCTTTCTGAAAGCTTTGATACGCCGGTGTTTATCAAGATGTGTACCCGCGTTGCCCATTCTCAGTCCGTGGTGGAGACCGGGGAGCGGGTGGAAGTGGAACTGAAACCCTATGTGAAGAACATTGCCAAGCACGTCATGACGCCTGCCAATGCCCGCCATCGCCACCCCTATGTGGAGGCACGAACGGAAAAGATCCGGCAGTGGTCCGAAACCTCCGGAATCAATCGCGTGGAGATGGGCGGCACCAAGCTCGGCATCATTACCCATTCCACCTCGTATCAGTATGTGAAGGAAGTTTTCGGCGACAGCGTTTCTGTTCTGAAGATCGGCATGACCAATCCTCTGCCTGTGGATCTTATCCGCGACTTTGCCGCGAAGGTGGAAAAGCTTGTCGTGGTGGAGGAACTGGATCCCATCCTTGAAAACCACTGCCGCGCGCTGGGCCTCTGCGTTTCGGGCAAGGATCTGTTTCCCCTGGTGGGAGAGTTTTCCCAGAACCTTGTGGCGGAAAAGTTGGGCGGCGCAGTCCACAGCGGCCGCGCTCTGGATGTGGATATTCCGCCCCGGCCTCCCGTTATGTGCGCCGGCTGCCCCCACCGTGGTCTGTTCTATGCGCTGAAGAAGAACAAATGCACCGTTCTTGGTGACATTGGCTGTTATACTTTGGGTGCTGCCGCGCCCCTTTCCTCCATGGAGTTCAACCTCTGCATGGGTGCCTCCGTCAGTACGCTCCATGGTTTCAACAAGGCCCGCGGCGCGGAGAGCGAAAAGAAAACCGTTGCTGTCATCGGTGACTCTACCTTTATGCACTCCGGCATGACCGGCCTTGCCAACGTGGCCTACAATGGCACCAACTCCACCGTTATCATCGTGGATAACTCCACCACCGGCATGACCGGCCACCAGCATAACCCCACCACCGGCTTCAACCTCCGGGGTGAACCGGCCGTGAAGATTGACCTGGAGACCCTTTGCCATGCGCTGGGTATTGAGCGTGTCCATGTGGTGGATCCCTACGATCTCAAGGCTACGGAAGAACGGATCCGGGAAGAACTCGCTTTTGAGGGCCCCTCCGTTATCATTTCCCGTCGGCCCTGTGCCCTGCTGAAAACCGTGAAGCACAATCCTCCTCTGAAGGTGAACGAGGACAAGTGTGTGGGCTGCAAGTCCTGCATGAAGATCGGTTGCCCGGCCATCTTTATGGAGGGCGGTAAGGCGAAGGTGGATACGACGCTTTGTCTGGGCTGCGGGGTCTGCAGTGAGCTGTGCCCCAAGGATGCGTTTGAGAGCAGCGTAAAGGAGGCGTGAACAATGGAAAGCAAAAATATTATGATCGTCGGTGTCGGCGGCCAGGGTTCTCTGCTTGCCAGTAAGCTGCTGGGCAAAATGTTCCTGAACCAGGGCTATGACGTAAAGGTTTCCGAGGTCCACGGTATGAGCCAGCGCGGCGGCAGCGTTGTGACCTATGTCCGCTGCGGCGAAAAGGTAGCCTCCCCCATCATTGACGAGGGGGAAGCCGATTTCATTGTTTCTTTTGAACAGCTGGAGGCTGCCCGCTGGCTGAGCTATCTGAAGCCCGACGGCCAGATCGTTACTTCCATCCAGCAGATTGAGCCCATGCCGGTGATCACCGGTGCGGCGGAGTATCCCACGGATCTTGTGGAAAAAATGCGTGCCACCGGAGCAAAGGTGGATGCGCTGGACGTTTTGAGCCTTGCGGAGGAGGCAGGTTCTGCCAAGGCCGCCAACGTGGTCCTGATGGGCCGGCTCTCGCGTTACTTTGATTTTACAGAGGAGGAGTGGCTACAGACGGTACGCGCAAGCGTACCGGCCAGGTTTACCCAGCTGAACGAAAAAGCCTTCCTGCTGGGGAGAAACCTCTGAAAATCAAAGAA
>SVLG01000073.1 GCA_015068055.1 Oscillospiraceae bacterium
GCTCTCATCGTGGCCATCCTGCGTGCCAAGCCCGCCGCCGCCAAGGGCCAGTATATCCGCAGCTGCGTGACCGCCTCCACCATGGGCCCCGGCGTTAAGATCAACGCCCAGAAGCAGCTCTGATATCTTTCCATATGGATAAAAAAAGCTGACCGTTACCGGTCAGCTTTTTTTACGCATTCAAGAGTCTTACGCTCACGCTTCTGGCAGGTAAAGAGGATGATCTGCCGTTTTTTACTTATTTCCGACAGAAGTTCCATGGCCAGCCGCAGTCGTTCATCATCGAAGGAAACAAAGACATCATCCAGCACCAACGGGCATTTTCCCTCCGGATCCAGCAGCTCAAGAAGCGCCAGACGCAGCGAAAGATAGAGCTGTTCCAGAGTGCCCCGGGAAAGCTGGGTACTTTCATGAGGCACATTGTCCCCTTTTCGCTGTACAAGGGCCGTAAGGCTCTGCTGCAGCAGCACTTCGTTGTAGCGTCCATGGGTCAGCCGCGCAAAGATATCCGCGGTACGTCTGGCCAGCATAGGCGAAAAACGGCTCTGCAATTCCTCATAGGCTCCCCGCAGCTCTTCCAAGGCAATATCAAGGGCCGCATATCGTTCCTCTTCCCTGGCAAGCTCATCTTCCAGAGAACGAAGCTTCGTCTCCATCACAAGTCTGTCGCCCCGGCTTCTTAGTTCTCCACGCTTGGCTGCGCAAGCCTCGCGGGCAAGGCGAAACACAGTCTCAGCCTCCCGGAGAGTTGACTGCTCCACAGGATCGGGGCGCAGCAGTTCCTCTTCCATCTGGTGCAGCTCAGCCGCCGCGAATTCAGCCTCGCGGCGCTGTCTGGCTGCAAGAGCCTGCATCCTGCGCCGAGTCTCCATGCTCTCCTCGTAACGCCGAAGAGCCTGACGCTGCTGCCGCAGCCGCATCACATCCCAGATACTGCCAAAAATGCCTGCAGCCAGCGGAAGGATGCCCCAAATCTGCCTGAACACCAAAGCCACAGCAGACAGGAAAATGATCGCCGCCCACAAGGGCCAGAGGCCACGCATCTGTGCAGGAGCCAGTGGTTCAGCGCCGCAGCGCCGCTCCGTCGCAAGAGCAGCATCCTCCAGCGTGGTGAGTCTGGCGCGGCTCTCGTGCAGGACTTGGCGACGCTCCTCAAGGGTCCGTTCATTGAGTTGAAAAAGGGATTTCCATCCCTCCCCGGCCTTCTCCGCGGCTGTGTCCAGCGCAGAAAGCTCCGCTTCCAGCGCATCCATACAGCTCAGCTCCCCACGAAGGGATGTAATCTCCGCTTCCAACACCGGAATATGGCCCCGCCCGCGGCTCCTTCGGCTGCGCTGCCAGGCAAGCAGGCACTGCTCTGCCTCGGCAAAGCTGCTTCCCTCCTCCCCTGTCGTAAGCAGAGCAGAGAGGCGCTTTTCCAGTTCCGGACTGTTGTCCACCGGGATGGCCCCCTGACGTACAAAGGCGCTGCGCTCAAAAACGCTTTCACTAAAACCTGTCAGTTGTTGTCCTGCATCTGTCGGCCCAAGACCTCTGACCGGCTCGCCGCTGCCGGTATAAAGGGCGGCAAAATCCCGCATGTGCCCATGCTGGCTGCGGCGATAGAGGGTAATATCCTTTTCTCCTTGGGTAAGCTGCAGTTGTCCCTCCACGGTCGAGCCGTCCCAGGGCATATAACGCTGCTTGTCGCTCAAGCCGCTGCGCCGGGTTGTATCAAGCCCGTAGAGCATGGAACGAAGAAAGGCAGACCATGTGCTTTTGCCGCTCTCGTTGGGGGCCTCAATGATATTGAGGCCCGGCTCCAGCAGCAGTTCCGCGTTTTTGAGACAGCCGAAATTGGCCCGCATTTTACGGATGATCACGGCTCCTCCCCCCCTTCCAGAGCGGCGATTCCGCAGCGCAGCGCCGTCAGCAGCCGCTGACGTTCTGCGTCATCTTCGGTGCCCTCCAAACGGCTGCGCATACGCCTCAGGAAGAGCCCCGTAAGACTGTTTTCGTCTGTCCCTTCCCAAAGTTCACGGCATGGTCTGGTCTCGTCACGAAGCTGCAAGGCAAAGAACCGACTCTCCAATTCCGCGCGAAGTGCCGCAAGATTCACGCCACCATTATTTTCTCCGCAGAGTATGATACGATAAATATCCCGCTCCGTATTCTCCGGAAGGGCCGCTGTCACCGAGGCAAGGGCATCTTCTCCCGCCTCCACACGGAGTATCTCGTAGCGCCGCCCACCCAGAGGCACAAAGCGCAGCTTGCAGCGTCCGCGTGCCACATCGGCAAGGATGACACCCTTCTCCCCGGTTTCGTCAAAGCCGCGGCCTTCCGGGCATCCGGGCCAGGCATAACAGGTATCGCCCGCCCGCCGGAGGCCGCTGAAACGATGGAGATGGCCCATGGCCACATAGTCCATACCGCTTAACGCCAGCTCTTCCTCTGTACAGGGGGCATAGGGGGAAACTGGCGTCGCAAGCTCGCCGTGAAAGCAGAGCACATCCAGCAAATCCGGTTCCTTCGTCGGCGAAAATCCCTCCAACAGCGGCGGACAGACACGGTCGGTATAAGCCGCACCCCAAACGCGGACGCCAAGATCCTCCAGAATGACACTCCGGAGACGGCTTTCCGTAAAAATATGTACGTTCTCCGGCAGCTGAAGCCGCGCATACGGGGAACGCAGGGAGTAATAATCGTGGTTGCCCGGCGCTATGAACACCGGGATTCCCAGCTTGCCGAGGACAGTCATCAACATGGCCCCGGTCTCTGTGTAAATATCACCACTGTCCAAAAGGTCACCGGAGAGCAGCATCAGCTGCGCCCCGTTCTCCTCCGCCAGCTCTGCAAGGCGATTGAGCAAGCCGCGCTGCTCCCTACGGCGCAGCGCGGCTTGCTGACTGCTCAGCCCTTCAAAGGGCGAGTCCATATGAAGATCAGCCGCATGCAGGATACGGATCATCGGATACGAAGGGCCTCCACCCCAACGCAGGCACCGCTCTCACTGTCCACAGTAAAAATGGCGCACTCCATTTTCCCGGCACCCTTGGCCTGCTCATACCGACGGGGAGGATCCCCCAGAAATTTGCGGATAGACTGCTCCGGAGCGATGCCCAGCACGCTTCTGGCAGGCCCCGTCATGCCAAGGTCGCTGATATAGCCGGTGCCCCGCTCCAGCACCTCGGCATCCGAGGTCTGGACATGGGTATGGGTACCCCAGACGGCGCTGACACGGCCATCCAAAAAATACCCCATGGCCCGTTTCTCACTGGTGGCTTCGGCATGGAAATCCACCAGAACGATGCGTGTCTGGTTTTCAGCCAGCATATTATCCACCACCACAAAGGGGTTGTCGGTGTTGGTATCCAGAGTAAATTTCCCCATCAGACTGATGACCCGAATGGGGCCAAAAGGCGTGGCAACCGTAATATCACCATTGCCCGGACACTGAGGGGCACAGTTGGCCGGACGCAGCACCTGAGGATGCTGGTTGAGATAGGGCTGTAACTCCCACCGGGTCCAGGTATGGTTGCCCAGTGTCACCACGTCGGCGCCGGCGGCCAGAATGGCGTCGGCCTGATCCGGGGTAATGCCCACCACATTGGCGTTTTCTCCGTTTACCACGGTAAAATCAATATGCCGTTCACGCTTGATCGTCCTTAGATGCTCACGCAGGAAGGAGAGGCCGCACTGCCCCACCACATCGCCTACGGCCAGAATGTTCACGTTCATGCTTGATCTCCCTTTTTCTCTGCACGCTTGAAAAGATGGATGAGCCCCCGATCGTTAAGATCGGCAAGGATGGCTGCCGTAATAGGCAGGGCAAACAGTCCGATACCACCAAAAACCTGCGTACCAACATACATACAGCTCAGGGTAACAACCGGTCGGAGACCTACGTGCTTACCCACGATTTTGGGTTCAATGATCTGCCGGGCAATTACCACCGTGAGATAGAGGATAAAAAGGCCGATACCCTGCCAGGTTGAACCACTGATAAGCGTGATAATGGCCCAGGGCAGCAGGATCATGCCGGAACCCACAATGGGGAAAGCGTCGAAGGTGGCCACCAGCATACCAAGAAGCATGGGATTGGCCATGCCGATGATAATAAGGCCTATGGTGATCTCCGTGGCAGTGATCACAAAAATAAGGAAATAGGACTTCAGGAACTGCCAGATGATGTCGACAAAGGTGTTCTTGACATCGGTAGCAACCTGCAGAGGACGGGCGGGCAGATTGCGCCGGATAAACCCCTTAATGCCATCAAAGTCCACAGCAATAAAGACCGTGGCAATCAGGGTAATGATGAAATTCAAAAGCAGAGAGGGCAGCTTGCCCGCCAGAGTAGAAAACCAACTGAGAGCGGTGGTGGAGAAATTGGCAACCATGCTGCCCAGACTGGAAATGATATTGGGGATAGCATCCTGCACCATCGCAAGAATTTCCACATCATAGCGGGCTGCAAAAGTTTCCAGCTTCACGAAGGCCTCATTCAGCCAGGGAAGGAATGTGTCCGTGTAGAACACAGGCATCGCTGTGATGATTCCGGTCACAAGCTCCACAAGGCGCACGCCAAGCAATGTCAGCAAACCGCCGATAACCAGAAAGAGTAACAGCACACTGATAATACCCGCCACAGAAGGGTTCAGCGGCAACTTTCGCTTCACCGGTACCTTCACCCCACCCGGTCCCTTCTTCCAGCGGATATCGCTGCTGAGATACTTGGAAATGGGTCTGGATATGCAGGCAAATACCGCTGCCAGAAAGAGGGGCATGACCATGTTGATGAAGTACTTCATAATGAAGAACACCAGAGCCAGAATGACTGCCCAGTAGGCGATATTGACCAGAAAATCCCTGCGACGTTCTATTTTATTGTTATTATCCAAGACGGATCCCCCTTTCGGTTGTTCTCTCCCGAGAACGGATCACTCAATGAGATAGATACAGGCCCCGGGGAAAAGCTCGCCCCGGGCACTCAGATATACTTCATGGACACCTACAGGCACCACGGAAGGCCGGCATTTCTGGGCAAGACCCGTGGCATAACCCTTTTCAGCCACATAGCTCAAAAAGGCCGTCAGCGTTTCCTCTGTGCAGTCACTCTCCCTGTCGAGCGCCCTGAGGTGTGTCAAAAGCACGCTGTCTCTAAGGAAGCCCACACAGGTGCTGCCCACAGCCCGGTCAGTCCAGATGCTGTGCCAGATCTCGGCCACGGAGCTTTCGGCCTCCACCGAGAGAATGGCCATATCCCACTCCGATTCTTTCTGCAGCGTGGCCTCAAAGGTCTCTGCGTCCACGGCCACGATGTTGATGGTGATGCTCATGGGGTGGAGCATGGTCTGGATGGCCGAGGCCAGCTGTTCGCCGCTGGTGCCGGCGGTAACCAGAAGGGTAATGGCCTCATTCACATAGGCCGCCTGCCGGAGAAAAGTACGAACCTCGTTGACACCCCGGGCCTCGGTCATATGGTTGCCGGCACTGCGCCAGGCTTCGGCGTTGTCCGGATAGTCCGGATTGCCCACAGAAAAGGCTGCGCGGCCGCCGCCCTCACCAAAGCACCCGGCCAGTTGATCGTTGTCGATGGCGTAGAACACACCGAGACGGAGGTTCTGCTCCTTCATAAGACTGGCCCAGCTTACGTTGGGAATAAGAATATCGTTGGTGGTGTGCCACCCCTCCGCCAGGCGGAAGGTATCGGTGTACACGCCCTCGCCCCGGAAGTCCGCCGTATCGGCATAATCCAGACAGTCGGCCATATCCGCCTTGCCGGTTTCCAGTGCAATAACCCGCTCGGCCGCACCCTCGATGAAAAGGTAGCGAATGGTGCTGACATTGGCCGCAGCACGCGCGCTGCGCGTGTCCCCTGCCCAGTAATCGCACTCCGCAAGAAGCATTTCTTCGCCGGGGGTATAGCTCTCCAGCTTATAGGGGCCTGTTCCCACCGCTTCACTCACAAAACCGTCCGAAGACTCAAAGGCCTTCTGTGTATACAGATACACCGACGTGAGACAGCGCCGAAGATCGCCGGGAGCGCTCAGTTCACGGGCAAAGCGCAGTTCCAGCGTGGTATCGTCCACGGCCGCCGCATCCTGCCAGTCAGTCCACGCCTCCATCTCCGCCTGCCGCTGGTAGCAGAAAGCCGCATCGGCTGCCGTAAACGCATTGCCTGCATGGTCCCTGATCCCTGCGTGGAGATAAATTGTATAAACGCCGGTATTGGCCGCGTGGTCATAGCCGCCGAATTCACCTCTGGCCGTATCTGCCAGTCCGCCCAACAGTTCCCCGCCAAGACTCTCGGTGTAGAACAGGGGTTCATAGACCTCCAGAAGGCAGGTCTTATCGAGACTGTGGATGCTGATGGGATCCAACTCCGCAGGCTCCTCCGCGATAACGCGGATCTCGGCAGGCTTCTGCGCCACAGGCTCCGCTTCTTCCACGGTGCCTTCCGGCTCTGCCTCCGTCATCGGTACCCCGGTGGCCTGCGGCGCCGCTTCGACAACCGGCTCCTCACTGCCGCCACAGGCGGCAAAAAGGCACAGGACACCAATCAATAAAATCGTGATCGCTTTTTTCAAAAGTCCGATCTCCTTTTATAAACTTTCTTTATTGTACCGCGTTCTCTGCGTTCGCACATGGACAAATTGTAAATTTATCCATGCTGCGACGCTTTTTTTGCAGCCTTCATGCTCAAAGAGATCCGCTTTTTCTTCACGTCTACATCCAGCACCACGCAGTCCACCACGTCACTGACCTTCACCACCTCGCTGGGGTGCTTCACACGGCGCTCGGAGAGCTGAGAGATATGCACAAGGCCATCCTGATGGACGCCAATATCCACAAAGGCACCAAAGTCCACCACGTTGCGGACGGTGCCGGTAATGGTCATGCCGGGTTTGAGATCCTCGATGCCCAGCACATCCGTGCGCAGCAGGGGCGCAGGTAGCTCGTCACGGGGGTCACGGCCGGGCTTCATAAGCTCAGCGGCGATATCCAGAGCCGTGGGGCGCCCCAGACCACAGGCGGCCAGCTCCGCGTCCGAAAGGCGCTTCACCCGCTCACGAAGCTCTGTGGTATCGCTGAGAGTGCAGCCGCAGGCAGCCAGCAGCTTTTCCGTAGCGGCGTAGCTCTCCGGGTGGACGCCGGTATTGTCCAGAACGTCCTTTCCGCCTGGGATACGCAGGAAGCCCGCACACTGTTCAAAGGCCTTGGGACCGATCTTGGGTACTTTTTTCAGTTCCTTGCGGCTCTTGAAAAGGCCGTTCTCTTCCCGGTAGGCCACGATATTCTTTGCCGTGGTGGCATTGAGGCCCGCCACATACTCCAGAAGCGAGGGCGATGCCGTGTTGAGGTCAACGCCCACACTGTTGACGCAATCCTCCACAACGCCGCGGAGGGTCTCGTCCAGCCGGGCCGGGGGCATGTCATGCTGATACTGGCCCACGCCGATGCTCTTGGGGTCAATCTTCACCAGCTCCGCCAGAGGATCCTGCAAACGGCGGGCGATGGAGACGGCGGAACGCAGGGACACGTCAAAGTCGGGGAACTCGGCAGCGCCCAGCTTGCTGGCCGAGTACACGCTGGCACCGGCTTCGCTGACCACCATATAGCGGACGCCGGGATGCTCCTTAAGCATATCAGCCACAAAGATCTCCGACTCCCGGGAGGCGGTTCCGTTGCCGATGGCAATGGCACTGACACCGTGGCGACGGATCATGGCAGAAAGGACGGCCTTTGCCTCACGGGTCTTGTTATGGGGCATGGTGGGATAGACAACGCCGGTCTCCAAAACCTTGCCGGTCTCATCCACCACAGCAATTTTACAGCCGGTGCGGTAGGCCGGGTCAAAGCCCATTACCACACGGCCCTTGAGGGGCGGCTGCATCAGCAGCGGGCGCAGGTTGAGGCCGAAGGTCTGGATGGCCTGTTCGCTGGCCTTATCGGTGAGGTCGCTGCGAATCTCGCGCTCCATACTGGGCTGCAGGAGACGGCCCCAGGCATCCTCCGCGGCAGCAGCCACAAAGGGAGCGGAAACGCTCAGCGGGCGGATAATGCGCCGCTTGATGGAGGAAAGCGCTTCACGGTCTTCCACATTCAGTTCCACCTTCAGGAACTTTTCCTTCTCACCGCGGTTCAAAGCCAAAATCTGGTGGCTCTGGAGCCGGTGTACCGGTTCATGGAAGTCGTAATACTGCTTATAGACGCTGTCCTCCTCGGTAAGGGCGGAGGAACCGGCCTCGCCGCGGCTGCGGTAAAGCTGCTTGAGATCGCCGCGGATGGCGGCATCGTCGCTGATGGCCTCGGCAATGATGTCGGAAGCGCCCTGCAGCGCGGCCTCGGCGCTCTCCACGCCAAGCTCTTCGTTGAT
>SVLG01000074.1 GCA_015068055.1 Oscillospiraceae bacterium
ACTGCCGCAGCGGCGAAGCTCCTCTTTCAAAAGCCCCACGGCATTGGAAAGCTCATCGCTCCGGAGAGAGTTGGAGCAGACCAGCTCGGAAAAGTAAGGGGAAACGTGGACGGGGGTCATTTTGTTCGGCTTCATCTCCACGAGACGAACCCGAATTCCCCGCTGAGCGAGCTGCCAGGCAGCCTCGGAGCCGGCAAGGCCGGCGCCAACAACCGTTACCTCTCGTTCACTCATTCGCTCACCTCCGGGGCGGCCACTTCTTTGTCCGCCTTCTTTTTCCGGTAACCACGCTTGTCTTCCGGCAGGAAGAGAGAGCATTCCTCGTTGATGCAGAAGGGCTTTCTGGCGCCCTTGCCGGAGAGCTTGAACATACTCTTGCCGCACTCGGGACAGTTGTCTTTCACCGGCACATCCCAGGTCATGAAGCCGCAGTCTGCACCCTTTTCGCAGGCATAGTAGGTAAAGCCCTTCTTACTGGTACGCTTGAGAATACGGCTGGCGCACCTGGGACAGTGGCCGGGCATCTCAATGACCAGGGGCTTGGTAAAGTCGCAGTCCGGGAAGCCAGGGCAGGCCAGGAAACGGCCGAAGCGACCGGACTTGACCACCATGAGCTTGCCGCACTTGTCGCAGACCTCGTCGGTAACTTCATCGGGGATCTTCACCCGCTCCATATTCTCCGCCCTGTCCAGCTCCTCGGCAAAGCCGCCGTAGAAATCCTCCAGAATGCTCTTCCAGGGGGTGTTGCCTTCTTCGACGGTGTCCAGCTTATCCTCCATGCGGGCGGTGAACTTGAGATCCACGATGTCGGGGAAGTAGATCTCCATGACCTTTTCGGTAACGTGTTCGCCCAGCGGCGTGATCTTCAGATACTTGCCGTCCTTGGCAACATACTCTTTGGCGGTGATGTTGCTGATAGTGGGAGCGTAAGTGGAGGGGCGGCCAATGCCCTTTTCCTCCATGGCACGGATGAGAGTGGCCTCCGTATAGCGGGCAGGCGGCTGGGTGAACTGCTGCTCACGGCTGAGCTTGCGCAGGGAAACGCTCTCGCCCTCCCGGAGGTCGGGCAGCAGCTTCTTCTGCTGTTCTTCCTCCTCGTCGCCCTTGTCCTCATAGACGGCGGTGTAGCCGGGGAACTTCAGTTCCGAACAGCTGGCCCGGAAACGATGACCCGCGCTCTCTGCCTCCACGGTGACATTGTCATAAACGGCGTTGGACATCTGGCAGGCGGTGAAGCGGCCCCAGATAAGCCGATAAAGCCGGTACTGCTCCGGCGTAAGATCCTTGCGCACCCGCTCGGGGGTCAGATTCACGTCGCTGGGACGGATGGCCTCGTGAGCATCCTGAGCACCGGCCTTGGTACGGAAGCTGCGGGGCTTGCCGGGGTAATAGGCCTCGCCGTAGTGGGAGCGGATGAAACTCGCCGCAGCGGAGAGGGCATCGTCGGAAAGACGGAGGGAGTCCGTACGCATATAGGTGATGAGACCCACGCTGCCCTGCCCCTCGATCTCCACGCCTTCATAGAGCTGCTGGGCAATGCTCATGGTCCGTCTCGGCGGCATGCCGAGACGGCGGCTGGCCTCCTGCTGGAGGGTAGAGGTAATGAAGGGGGGCGCGGGGCTGCGCTGGCGTTCACCACGCTTGACGCTGGCAATGCTCCAGGGCGCCTTCTCCACATCGGCGGTAACGGCGTTGACCTCCGCCTCGTTCTTCAGTTCGCGCTTCTTCTCCCCATCTCCGTGGTAGCGGAGAGTCATGGTGCTTTCGCTGTCCGGGCGGCTGACCCTGGCATCCAGATGCCAGTACTCCTCCGGCGTAAAGCCGCGGATCTCCCGCTCCCGATCCAGCACCATGCGGATGGCCACGGACTGGACACGGCCAGCGCTGAGACCCCGGCGCACCTTGCGCCAGAGCAGAGGCGAGAGCTTGTAACCCACGATACGGTCAAGAACACGACGGGCCTGCTGGGCATCCACCAGATCCTGATCAATGGCTCTGGGGTTGGCGATGCTCTCCTGCACCACCTTCTTGGTAATCTCGTTGAAGGTGACACGGCGGGCCTTCTCGTCGCTAAGTCCCAGCATCTCCTTGAGATGCCAGGAAATAGCCTCACCTTCGCGGTCCGGGTCGGTCGCGAGATAGACGACCCCGGCAGCCTTGGCACGCTTTTTGAGATCGGCGATCACGTCCTCCCGGCCTTTCACCGGGATATAGTCGGGAATAAAGCCCCCTTCGATGTCCACACCCATCTTGCTCTTGGGCAAGTCACGAAGATGACCCATGGAAGCAACGACCTTATAGCCGCTGCCCAGATATTTTTCAATGGTTCTGGCCTTCGCAGGAGACTCCACGATTACCAGATCAGTCTTTGCCTGTGCCATGCAATGCCTCACTTACTTATTTAATAGAATACCTCCGGCCGGGCAGAGCCCTCACCAGACCACGGATGCCCAACAGTGTCAGTTCAGCCGCCACCTTGGCGGCACTCTGACCGGAGGCCGCTATCAATTCGTCCACATGTTTTTCGCCGGTGGCGAGGAGCCGCAGCAGGGCCTTTTGATCCTCGCTGCAGCCTGCCAGGCGGCTTTCCACGTCAATATACGCAATTGTTTCCACTTTGTCAATATTTGTTTGGGATGCCTCATAGGGCTCTGAACGCCGTGCCTGCGCGGATTTCACCGGGTAAATACCGCTGTATTCCTCAAGAATGTCTGCCCCGCTGCATACGATACGGGCACCTTCCCGAAGCAGATGGTTGCTCCCGGCGCAGTTGGGGTTATCGATATTTCCGGGCACAGCAAAGATATCGCGGCCCTGTTCCAGAGCAAGCTCCGCCGTAATGAGGGCACCGCTTTTCGCCGGCGCTTCCACAATACAGACACCAGAGGAGAGACCGGAAATGATACGGTTTCGCCGTGGAAAATTCATGCCTTCCCTGCCCGGCGGTGTCTCGCTGAGGATGCAGCCGGTAGCGGCCACATCGGCAATGAGGGAGGCATTCTGCGGCGGATAGTCCACATCGATGGCGCAGCCCAACACACCCACACAGCGTCCCTTTCCCAGAAGCGTTCCCCGGGCGGCGGCCGCGTCCACGCCCAGTGCCATACCGGTGACCACAGCAGCACCACCGGAAGACAGCTGATAGCCGATGGTCGTGGCAGCCTTGATACCGTAGGGGCTGGCCTTTCTTGTTCCCACCACGGCGATGGTGGGCGTCTCATCCAGATATGGGAGCTTGCCACGGATATAGAGTACGGCGGGCGCATCCCGGAGTTCCTTCAGACGGGTTGGGTAATCCGCGTCCTGCAAAGTAAGAATACGTATATCCTTTTCCTCACATACCCTGAGAATACGTTCCGTCTCCCGGAGATCTTTATCGGCAAGAGCGCTGCGCTCCCGCTCCGTCAACTCCGTTACTTCTTCGTATGCGGAGGTGAAATACACCTCCATCGGATCACTGTAATGACGCAGCAGCGCCGAAACGGCCCGGGAGGACAGCCCCGACACGGCTGAGAGCCAAACCCAGTATCGAATCTGCGACATATGTCTTCTCTCCTTACCGGCACATCTCCCAGAGAATGACGGAAGCAGCCACGGCAGCATTCAATGACTCGCTGTTGGGATCCATAGGAATAATCAGGCGCTTATCACAGCGGGAGAGGAGTTCCTCGCTGAGTCCGTTGCCCTCGTTGCCCACAGCTACGGCTGCTTTCTGCAGCTGCAGCTCCCGGATGTCCACCGCCTCCCGGTGGAGGGCCGCCCCGTACAGGGGCATATTCCAGTTATCCAGCCTCTCGCAAAGCGCATCCAGACTCCACTCGGCAAAGGGCTGGCGGAAGATGGCACCCATA
Organism: Oscillospiraceae bacterium; assembly: GCA_015068055.1. The sequence goes on from SVLG01000074.1 coordinate 3,852, forward strand.
CTGGCCCGGACGCACTTGGGGTTGTAGGGATCGGCGCAGCTGCCGCAAAGAACCACCAATCCGCTGCGGAAGGCCGCCGCGGTACGCAGCACAGTACCCACGTTGCCGGGGTCCTGCAGGTTCTCCAGCACCAGTACCCGCATCGGTGCCTCCGTGGGGTCGGCCTCGCGGATGCGTACCGTAAAAAGCGGTCCGGGGCTGTTCTCCATGGGCGAGGCATACTGCAGCAGTTCCTTGGGAGCACTCTGCTGCTTTACAGAAGCGGACAGCTCCACATCCGGCTCATCACACCAGAGAACACCGGTGATCTCCGCGCCGCACTGGATGGCCTCCCGCAGCAGCTTGCGCCCGTCGCAGAGGAACTCCCCAGCCTGACGGCGGAAGCCCCGCTCCCGACCAAGGGTGCGAAGGTATTGAATATAGGCATTTTTGCGACTTGTGATATGTTCCATAGGCTAAACTTAGCTCCCAGAGGGCAAAAAATACATCCAATTTCTTTTGTTTTAATATAGAAGGTAAAAGTTGTCAATAGATAAGCCGCAAAAAAGCAGTCTGCTCCGAAGAACAGACTGCTTTTTGCATAAGTCAGCAGAGCTTCGCACCGGCGGGGATGCGGTTGCTGACCATGATGAGGTTGAGCTTGGTCTCTTCGCCGTCCTTATGGGTGGCGGAGATGAGCATGCCGCAGGATTCCAGACCCATCATGGCTCTGGGCGGCAGGTTGGTGATGGCGATGAGGGTCTTGCCCACCAGCTCTTCGGGCTCATAGAACTCATGGATGCCGGAGAGGATGGTGCGCTCGGTGCCGCTGCCATCGTCCAGAGTAAACTTCAGCAGCTTCTTGGACTTCTTCACGGCCTCGCAGGCGAGAACCTTCACGGCGCGGAAATCGCATTTGCAGAAGGTATCGAAGTCCACCAGATCCGAGTAAAGAGGATCCACCGTCACATTGGAGAAGTCGATGACTTCTTCCGCCGCGGGAACAGCTTCTTCCTTCTTCTCGGCCTTGGGCATGTCCGTAGGCTTCATCTGCGGGAAGAGCAGAACATCACGGATGGAGTCCGAGTCGGTCAGCAGCATGACCATACGGTCAATGCCGAAGCCCAGGCCGCCGGTGGGGGCCATACCATACTCCAGCGCGGTGATATAATCGTAGTCCACCTGTGCCTTGCAGGCGGGATCAAGGGCTTTGCGTTCCGCTACCTGACGTTCAAAACGGCCACGCTGGTCAATGGGGTCGTTGAGTTCGGAGAAGGCGTTGCCAAACTCCGTGGCGTTGATGAAGTACTCAAAGCGTTCGGTAAACTCAGGCTCCGTGGGCTTGCGCTTGGCCAGAGGGCTGATCTCCACCGGGTAGTCATAAATAAAGGTGGGCTGGATGAGCTTCTCCTCCACAAAGGCATCGAAGAACTCCGCCAGAATGGCGCCGCGGGTGGGCACCTCGGGCAGGGCCACATTGTGGGCTTTGGCAGCCGCAATGGCATCCTCGTCGGACTTCCAATCGTAGTAGTCCACGCCGGAATACTTTTTGACCGCCTCAACCATGGTAAGGCGCTCCCAGTTGCCAAGGTCGATCTGATGGCCCTGATAGGGCACAACCATGGTGCCGCAGACCTTCTGGGCCACGCGCTTCATCATGGACTCCACGATGTCCATCATGCCGTGGTAATCGGTATAGGCCTGATAGAGCTCAACGGTGGTGAACTCGGGGTTATGCTTGGTATCCATGCCCTCATTGCGGAAAATGCGGCCCACCTCATACACGCGATCCATGCCGCCGACAATCAGACGCTTGAGATAGAGCTCTGTCTCGATACGCAGGACCATGTCCATGTTCAGGGTATTGTGGTGAGTGGTAAAGGGACGGGCCGAAGCACCGATTTCAAAGGGAGTGAGAATGGGGGTGTCTACTTCAAGAAAGCCCAGCTCATCCAGATAGGCACGGACTTCACGCAGGATCAGGCTGCGCTTGATAAAGGTATCCTTGACCTCGGGGTTGACGATCAGGTCAACATAGCGCTGACGATAGCGCGCTTCCTTATCGGTAAGGCCGTGGAACTTCTCAGGGAGAGGCAGCAGGGCCTTGGAGAGCAGGGTGTACTCGGTGACGCGGACAGAGATCTCGCCCTTTTCGGTGCGAAACACTTCGCCCTTCACGCCAACAATATCACCAACATCCACTTTTTTCCAGTTGGCATAGGGTTCGCCCATATCGTCCCGGCGGACGTAGAGCTGGATGCGGCCTTTGGCATCCTGCAGATCGCAGAAGGAAACCTTGCCCATGCCGCGTTTGGCCATGAGACGACCGGCCAGAGAGACGACCTTGCCCTCCATAGCGTCAAAGTTATCCTTAATGTCGGCGCTGAAGGCGTCGGCATCATAGCGGGTAACGGTAAAGGGATTCTGGCCCGCCTCCTGCAGAGCGCGAAGCTTTTCCCGGCGTACCTGCTGCTCGCTGGAATCGGAAACGTTATTTCTCTTTTCTTCCTGCGCCATTTTCTTTATCTCCGTTCAGTTTTCAATAGATACGATCTCGAAGTGCAGCACACCCATGGGAGCCTCCACATCCACCTTGTCGCCGGGGCGATGGTCGATGAGGGCACGGCCAAAGGGAGAGTCATTGGAAATGCGGCCGGTACGGGGGTCCGCTTCCTGGCTGCCGACGATCTCATAGGTTTCCGTGTAGTCCTCGTCCAGATCACGGACGACGACCTTGCTGCCCAGGGCAACCTTGCCAACGCTCTCGGACTTCTCCACGATCTCGGCCTTCTCCACCAGATCCTGCACTTCAGCGATGCGGGAGTAGACCTTGCCCTGCTCGGTCTTGGCCTCATCGTACTCGCTGTTCTCAGAGAGGTCGCCAAAGGAACGGGCTTCCTTGATCTGCTCCGCCACTTCCTTGGTGCGCACGTTCTGGAGATACTCCAGTTCCTTGGTGAGTTCTTCCAGACGCTCACGACTCATTCTGTACTTATTGTCTGCCATATTTACCATTCCTTTCCCGGAATACTGTTTTCAATCAGCAATAACGCATTATACGGAGAAAGTTCCCCCGTGTCAAGCAAAAAGCCGCGGCGGCCTTGCGCCGCCGCAGATTTTTACATTCTCAGCCCACAACGTCCTTGGCAGCCTCGAGAATAACGTCCAGAGAGCTGTCTTCAATGGCCGTGGAACGAATGTCCGGAACCACACCACCCAAAGTCTGCAGATCCTTACGCTCAGAAGTAAGGTAGCTGTACTTGGAAACGCGTACGGCACTCTTGTCGCTGAGTTCCAGCACCACCTGGTTATGGCCGTTGCCGCTGGTACGCTCTCCAACAATGGTGGCCGCACCAAAGGACTGCATCACCGTAGCAAACATCTCTGCTTCATTCTCGGTCTTTGCATTGATGAGTACCACCATGGGCATCTCCAGCTTATCCGATCCAGAAGAATACATGGTTTCCTTACCGTTGCGGTCGCGGCAGATGAAAAGGTCACCCTTGCCCACCAGATAATCCAGCACATTCTTGAGTTCCTCCACCCGGCCGCCGGGGTTATCGCGGACGTCCAGCAGGATGGAACGGGCCCCGTCCTTTTTCAGCGAGTTGACCGCTTCCTTCAGATAGTCAAAGCAGCCCTCCTCAAAGTTCAGGATCTGGACATAACCGATGACATTATCCTCAATGCGCCATATAACCGGCGGCGAGTAGATAATCTCACACTTGAGCTTCACGCTTCGGGTGCCGCCCTGAGCATTTTGAAGCCCCAGCGTAAACTCTTCCTCGCCAAAACTCTCCAGATAGCCGATCAGATCCTCCGGGGAGAAGGTGGAAACATCGGTGTTGTTGACGGTGGTGATCATATTGCCGATTTCGATCTGGGCCATAGCCGCGGGTGAGCCTGCCGCCACAGAAGTCACGGCCAGATAGCCGTACTTGCTGTTGAACTCCGTGCTGATACCAACACCCACATACTGGTTAGAGGCGTTGAGGAGATGCTTCTGATACTCCTCCGCGTCCATATAGTAGCTCCAATCGTCCTCCAGCGAAGCCACCATAGCCTTCGCAGAGGCATTTTCAAGGGTTGTTACTTCCACGCTGCTTACGGAATTATCCTCCAGCACGCGGATGATCTCCAGATATTTGTCGGAGGTGGCACCCTTGTCACCCAGAAGGAGACAGCAGGCCGCCGTAACCACCGTGCAGGTAAGACACAGCAGCAGTGTCCAAACAAATCTCGGAACTCTGTTCATAGCTTAAACCTCAGCCATTATAAATAGTATAGCCGCTGTAGTAGCTCAGGGGG
>SVLG01000075.1 GCA_015068055.1 Oscillospiraceae bacterium
TTTTGTGCCTTCGCTGAGAAGCCGGATGGCCTCCATCACGGCGGCGGGGGTGGGCATGGCCACGCCATCGAGAAGCCGCTGGGCCTTGTCGAGACCCTTGGCCTGAACGATCTTGCGGAGGAAGACCTCGCGGATGCGCTCCTGAACGCCCTCCACACGAAGTTCGCCCAGCTGGGGCATCACGTTTTCGCAGCGATAGGTCTCCCGGCCGGCGAGAATGCGTTCGCACTCGGCGGCGGCGTTGCGGTTGCCGGCGATCAGGATGGGGAAGTCGCCTCCGGCAGCGGCAAGCATTTTGGCGTTGCCGATGATGCAATCGGTGTTGCCGCCGTCAATGCCGCCGGCCAGCAGGAAGATGTCCGGCTGCTGGGCCACGATGTCCTGCGCATCCTCTTCGGTGAGACCGTAGGAGTAGGTCTTGACGATCTTGGCGCCGGCGCCGAGACTGGCTCTGCGGGCGGCTTCCGCGGTGAGGGCGGGGACAAGACCGCTGACCAGCATCCGAAGTCCGCCGGCGGCGGAGGAGCAGGCGTAGGCCGCTTCATACTCCAGCTTGCCGGTGATTTCTTCCAGCTTGGCTACGGCCTTTTCAAGGCCCTCGTTGATGTCCGTGTCCACGGTGGTCCAGCTCTGGGCGTGGCCCAGGAGCTTTTCAGCCTCCAGATCAACGGCGGTCACCTTGGTGTAGGTGCTGCCGAAGTCCACCAGCAGGACATTTCTCATGGGCTTAGCCCTCGATCTTCAGGTCCTGACGCAGGAAAGCGATGTCAACTTCGGGATCAGTGCCGGGGGCAAAGACGCGGTCGAAGCCCATGGCCAGGAAGCGCTTCTCGATTTCGGGGAAGGGGTGCTTGCCGACGACGATGTTGCCGCCAACGTAGAGCAGGATGCCCTTCAGGCCGGCCTCGTCGCACTTTTCACGGAAGCCGCGGCAGTCCAGCTCACCCTGACCGTACAGGGAAGAGACGATGATGGCATCGGCGTTGGCCTCGATGGCGGCCTCAATGAACTCCTCCTGGGAGACCATCACGCCGAGGTTAACGACTTCAAAGCCAGCCTCGGAAAATGCATTGTACAGGATCTGGTTGCCGACGGCGTGAACGTCGGCGCCGATAACGCCAAGGATCAGTTTCTTACTCATGGATCGGTTTTACCTCCTCACAGAAATTGTTCTGTATCATTCGACGAAATTATACTATAACACTTTGCAAGTGTCAACGGTTTTGCCCTGCATTTTGACTTGATTTTTCAAGATATTTCGTTTATATTGAGGCCATTATGACAGATTTGAAAATTTTTAAATCGCCGGATGAAAAAATCCGGCTTCATACAAAGGAACTCCTGCAAAAATGTGGGCTGCGCTGGGAGAGCGTGCCGGACGAAACGGTACTCATTTACCGGGATGGCTGCGCCGTGGCCACGGGCTCCCGCCGGGGGAGGGTGCTGCAGTATCTCGCCGTGGCGAAGGAGGCCGAGGGCGAGGGGCTTGCCGAGCAGGTGGTCAGCGCCCTCACTGAGAGCGCCTTTGCCGCGGGGATTTTCCGCCTGTTCCTCTTTACCAAGCCCATGGCTGCCACGCAGTTCCTCTCCATGGGTTACAGCATTCTGGCGGAAACCGGCAGCATGGTGATGATGGAAAGTTCTGCGGCGGCTCTGCCCGACTGGCTGGCTTCTCTGCCCCGGGGGAGGGGCGGTGTGACCGGCGCCATCGTGGCCAATGCCAACCCTTTTACCCGGGGCCACGCCTGGCTGATGGAGAGGGCTGCGGCGGAGTGTGATACGCTCCATGTCTTTGTCCTTTCCGAGGATGCCTCCCGCTTTTCCAGCGCCGAGCGGCTGGAGATGGTGAGCGCTTATGCCGGACGCTTTGACAATGTGCTGGTGCATCCCGGCGGCGACTATATCATCTCCTCGGCCACCTTTCCTTCCTATTTTCTGAAGGATGCCGGGAGAATACAGGACGCCCAGATGGAGCTGGATGCCGCCCTCTTTGCCCGGCGCATTGCCCCGGCCCTTGGCATTACAAAGCGCTTTGTGGGCAGCGAACCCTACTGTCCGGTGACCTCGGCCTACAATGGCTGGCTCCATCGGGTGCTGCCCCGCTGGGGCGTGGAAGTGGTGGAGCTGGAGCGGCTGGAGGGGATCAGTGCCAGCCGTGTCCGCGCCCTGCTGGACGAGGGAAACCGGGACGAAGTGAGGAAGCTTGTGCCGGAGGAGAGTTATGCCGTCATCCAACGTAAATATGCTTGAACTTCTGCAGGCCCGGGAGGAGCGGGCGGCGCGGCAGAGCCGTTTTCGGGCGGCTTATCATGGGTCGCTCCTGTCCTTTTCCATGAATACTCCCGGACCCGTAAAGGATACGCCCCTTGTGCGCCTCGCCTTTTATGAGGGGAGGCGTCGGCTGATGGCGCGGCTGAGTCCGTTGGCAGAGGAACTGAGCTTTGACGCGGCGGGGCCGGCTCTTTTGTGGGCGGTGGATTTGGATGCCGCCGTGCTCAAGAGCATCTGTGAAGAAATGGAGGAACGCGACGGGCTGGGGCGTCTGTTTGATATGGATGTTCTGGATGCCGGGGGAGAAAAGCTCTCCCGGAGCACGCCGCGCAGGTGCCTTCTCTGTGATGAAGATGCCCGGGTCTGTGCCCGGAGCCGCCGCCATGGCCTGGATGCCGTGCTGGCGGAGACGCAGCGGCGGCAGCTGGACTTTGCCGCCTCTCTTTACGCGGACAAGGCTGTGGAGGCCCTGCTGGAGGAGCTTTATACAACGCCTAAGCCCGGACTGGTGGACCGGAACAATTCCGGAGCCCACCGGGATATGGATCTGCCTCTTTTCGAAAAGAGCGCCCGGGCGCTGTGGCCCTACTTTTACGATGCCCTTTGCATCGGCTATGCCGCCGGGCCGGAGCGGGAGAGTATGGAACGCCTCCGGCAGCGGGGAGTACAGGGAGAAAAGGAAATGTTTGCCGCTACCGGCGGCGTCAATACCCACAAGGGCATGGTTTACACCCTTGGCCTTCTGCTGGGCGGTGTCGGCAGGGCCTTTGCGCTGGGCGGTGAACCGGTAAGCAGGGCTGTGGAGCTGGCCCGGAGCGACTTTGACGAAACCATGGCAGCCGCGGCAAGACGCGGCGAGAGCCATGGAGAAAAGCTTTATGTGCAAAAGGGTATCCGGGGTATTCGCGGGGAGGCGGCGGATGGCTTTCCCCATGCCCGCCATGCGGCGGCGCGGCTTTCGGAAGGCGCTGCCGCTGTGACAGTGCTGCTGGAGCTCATGGAGGAACTGGAGGATACCAATGTACTCCACCGGGCCGGCGAGTCGGGTGCAGCTTTGGTGAAAAGCGAAGCGCAGCGTATCCTCGCTCTGCCGGAGGCGGAGCGGGAGGCGGCGCTGCTGAAACTGGACGAAGTCTTTACCCGGGAGAATATCAGTCCCGGCGGTGCTGCCGATACGCTGGCGGCGGGGATGTTTCTGAATTCCGTCCGTTTTTTGAGAGGATGATACAAATGAAAAACGAAAGTAAGGCCATGATCGCGCTGATCGTGGGATACTGTATCTGGGGTGTGAGTTTTGTCTTCTCCAAAATCTGTCTGATCCACGCCTCGCCCTTTATCTACATAGGGCAGCGCTTTACCATTGCCATTGCACTGATGGGCGCGCTCATCGCCACGGGCCGGGTGAAGGTATCCTTCAAAGGGAAAAAGCTTGCCCCGCTGTTTCTCCTGGGGCTTTTTGAGCCGGTGCTTTATTTCCTTTGTGAAAACTACGGTATTCTCTATACCTCGGCCACGTTTTCCGGCATGATGATTGCCATGATCCCCATTTCCTCCATGGCGCTCGCAGCCCTCTTTCTCAAAGACCGGCCAAACCTTCTGCAGGTTATTTTCTCGGTGATATCTGTGGCGGGCGTGGTGATGGTCAGCGTGAAGGGGACCGGCGGCGAGGGTTCGGTTCCGCTGAAGGGTGTGCTGCTGATGCTGGGTGCGGTGCTGACGGCCTCGGGTTATCAGCTTATGACCCGAAAGCTGGCCGGCGAGTTCACGGCCTTTGAGCGGACGGTGTTCATGTTCCTCTTTGGTGCGGTGGTCTATGTGGCTCTGATGCTGCTGGAGAATATCCACCAGCCCCGCGCCATGCTGGAACCGCTGCTGAACTGGAAATATGTCGTGTCCCTGCTGTTCCAGGGAACACTTTCCAGTGTGGGGGCGTACTTTTTCCAGAACTACGCCATGACCTATCTGCCGGTGAGCCGTGTGGCTCCCTTCGCCAATCTGACCACGGTGGTGTCCCTTTTTGCAGGGGTGCTGTTCCTGCGTGAACCCTTCGGCCTTGTGATGATCCCGGCCTCGCTGATGATCCTGGGCGGCGTCTGGGGGGTTCAGAAATTTGCCGAAAAAGAAGAATGAGATTTGCACAAAACCCACGTCTGTTTGGACGTGGGTTTTGTGCTATAAAATGCAAGTAAATATAAAAAACTTGCATAATTACGGGGTCATAGAGAAAATAACGGATTTTAAGAAATAAAATTGCAACAGAGAAGAAATATTATGCAAATTTACCATTGCGCTGACGATGCTTTCCCGCTATAATGCAGAAAAAAGAAAATATGAATTTTCCAAAAAAGAAACTTGCAAAAATTGATTAAAATGCGGGAAATAAACGGGGAAAGTGGCGTTCATATGACGGAAAGATCCTTCTGAATTTCATTCTTGCTTATATCAAACAAAAAACCGCCCATGCTGAAAGCATGAACGGCTTTTTTGAAAGATATTCCGGGTTAACCGATGCCGCCGAGAATGGCGCCGGCCACGAGCGCGATGAGTGCGCAGGAGCAGTAGACATATTTGGAGAGGGGGAAGTACCAGCCGCCAAGGGGCTTGCCGGCACCGCGGTTGACCTGCTCCATAACAAAGTCCTTGCCGGCCACCCAGAAGAACATGATACCGGCCAGCAATGCGCCGAGGGGACAGATGTAGATGGAGACCACATCCATCCAGCCGGAGGTGATGGCCTGAATGCACAGGGCTACCATGCCGCCAAAAGCGATAACGATGGCCACGGCGGGAGCGCGCTTGAGCTTGAAGCGGGCCTGCATGGTTTCCACGGGCGCCTCATAAAGATTGATGAGAGAGGTAATACCTGCGAAGAAAACGCAGACGAAGAAAACCAGACCGATGATCCGACCGCCGGGCATACCGTTCATCACGTTTACCAGATAGATGAACATGAGGCCGGGGCCGCCGCTGGAAAGCTCAGCGGAGCCGGCAGCCATGGCGGGAATGATGACAAAGGCGGCCAGCAGGGCGGCCAGCGTATCAAAGAAAGCCACGTTCCGGGCGGAGTAGGGGATGTCCTCATCCTCGGGGAGGTAGGAGCCGTAGATCACGGTGCCGTTGCCGGCCACGGACAGGGAGAAGAAGGCCTGACCAAAGGCGTAGATCCAGAGCTTGGGATCGGCAAGACCTGCGGGGTTGATGGTGAAGATATACTTATAGCCCTCCGCGGAGCCGGGAAGCGTGGCGATGTAGACACCGAGTCCCACAAAGAGGAAAAAGAGCAGGGGCAGCAGCACCTTGTTGCACTTCTCGATGCCCTTGGAAACGCCAAGAGCCATGATGGCAAAAGCTGTTATCAGGGCGATGATGATCCATAGATTGGCTCCCCAGGCACCGGCGGTGACGCCGAAGGTTCCGCCAATGGTGTCCATGTTCTGGCCCATGGCAAAGAGCTGGCCGCTGAAGCCCATTACCATATATTTAATGATCCAGCCCATGACCACGCTGTAGCCGATGGCGAGGGCCAGAGAGCCCAGAACGGGCAGGATGCCGATGACTTCACCGGCGCGGCGGCAGCCCTTCGTCTCGGTGCACATACCGAAAGCGCCGATGGGGCCGGTGCGTGCGGCGCGGCCCAGAGCCATCTCGCCGGCGACGCCGGTGGAGCCGATGAGCAGCACAAAGAGGAAATAGGGCAGCAGGAAGGTCATGCCGCCCCAGGCGGAGACCAGGTAGGGGAAACGCCAGATGTTGCCCATGCCGACGGCCGAGCCGATGCAGGCCAGAATAAAGCCCCAGCGGTTCTGGAAGTTGTCGCGGGTGTTTTTGACGCTTTTACTCATTTCTCTTTACTCCTGTGTAAGATCAGATGACCGCGATGGCCTCAATCTCGATGAGAGCGTCCTTGGGAAGCCGGGCTGCCTGAACGGCGCTGCGGGCGGGAGGGGCCTCGGTGAAGAAACTGGCGTACACGGCGTTCATGGCAGCAAAATCGTTCATGTCCTTGAGGAAGACGGTGGTCTTGATGATGTTTTCGGGCTTGGCACCGGCTTCAGCCAGAACAGCCATGACGTTGGTGAGAGACTGACGGGTCTGAGCCTCAATGCCCTCGGGGAAAGCACCGGTGGCGGGATCCACAGGGATCTGGCCGGAGGTGATAATCAGGTTGCCGGCCTTGATGCCCTGGGAATAGGGGCCGATGGCGGCGGGAGCGTTGGAAGTAGAGATAACGGTTTTCATGGAATGAGCCTCCTCATACATTGTTGTTCACATATTTTAATGTTTATTGTCGGAAGCGTCAAGGGCTTTTACTTGTGAAAATGCCATAATTTCAAGGGGGGTTTATGGTATATTTGCATGAATAAACCTAGCCTGATAAGCTAAATATTCGCGTTTGCGACTTAATACAAGAAAAACAGGCTCAAATGACTTGCCAAACTCAGGATATCAGGTTACTTTGTATAACAACAACGGGAATACAGAAGTTGTTTTGTGCAAAAAGACGTACACATCAAATAAAACTTTTAAGTTGTAAGTTTTATTAAACTATAAAATTGACAGACGGCAAAAAGTATGCTAATATTCTTTTAGGCATAATTCCCCTGCTAGGTTAGTGTGCGAATATGTAAGTCCCGGTTGCAAAACCGAAACTATATTTATTTAGGGAGGATACTTAAATGAAGAAATTGACTGCTCTTCTTCTGGCGTGCCTCATGCTGGTGGCTATGTTCTCCGGCTGCGGCGAAAAGGAAGCCGACGTAATCAAGCTCGGCTGGATCGGCTCTCTCACCGGCGATCAGGCTGCCTACGGTACCTGCGAAAGCCAGACCCTGAAGCTCCTTGTCGAGAAGCAGAACGCTGAGGGCGGCCTGCTGGGCAAGCAGATCGAACTCATCTGCTACGACACCAAGGGCGACGCTCAGGAAGCCATCAACGTCACCAAGCGTCTCTGCGCTCAGGACAAGGTTTGCGCCATCATTGGCCCCAACGCCTCCGGCCAGTGCATCGCCATCCAGTCCGTCCTCGATGAGTACAAGGTTCCCGATCTCTCCACCGTGGCCACCAACGAGAAGGTCACCGTTCAGGACGGCGTCCTGAAGGAGTACAACTTCCGTGTCTGCTTCCTGGATCCCGAGCAGGGCCGTATCGCCGGCTCCTTCGTGTACGACTACCTGAAGTTCGACAAGGCTGCTATTCTGGCTGACGTCAACGACGACTACTCCCAGGGCCTGAAGGACAACTTCATCAAGACCTTCGAGGAGAAGGGCGGCACCATCGTGGCCAATGAAGGCTTTGTCTCCGGCGACACCGACTTCGGCGCTCAGCTGACCAAGATCAAGGAAACCGACGCTCAGATCATCTTCACCCCGATCTTCTACCAGGATTACATCAACATCCACAAGCAGGCCCGTACTCTCGGCATCGAGCTGCCCATGCTGGGCGGTGACGGCTCCGCCTCCGAAGTTCTCTTCGACGCCGCTGAGGCCGTTGACGGCTCCTACGTCATCAACCACGTCTCTCTGGTTGACCCCGCCACCGATGCCTGGCGTGCTGAGTACTCCGAGCGCTGGGACGGCGCCAAGATGGAGCTGAACGGCTACATGGCCCACGACGCTTTCCTCTTCTGGAAGGCCGCTGTTGAGCACGCCGGCTCCGCTGATCCCGAGGCCATCACCAAGGCTTACACCGAGATCGAAGTCACCGGCATGACCGGCACCATCAAGCTCTCCCCCGAGACCCATAACCCCATCGGCAAGACCGGCTGCGTTGAGCGTATCGACGGCGTCAACAAGACCTACATCTTCGAGACCTACATCGGCGCCTGATAACTACATATCGCGCCTAAACGATAATAATTTGCCCCTTT
>SVLG01000076.1 GCA_015068055.1 Oscillospiraceae bacterium
CCAAGAAGGCCGCCGGCTCCCTCCAGTGGAGCGTGGTGGAGATGATGAAGCGTTATCGCCTCTTTTCCGAAATCGGCGTCCGGGATCTCAAAGGCTACAACGATCACCAGAAGAAGGCAGGACTGGAGACTCTGCCCAGCCTCGTCATCGTCATCGACGAGCTGGCCGACCTTATGATGACGGCTGCCAAGGAAGTGGAGGAGAGCATCTGCCGTGTGGCCCAGATGGGCCGTGCTGCCGGCGTCCATCTCATCATTGCTACGCAGCGTCCCTCTTCTGATGTGATTACCGGCCTCATGAAGGCCAACATCCCCAGCCGCATTGCCTTCTCCGTCTCCAGCGCCATGGAGTCCCGCATCATTCTGGATCATGCCGGCGCCGAGAAGCTTATCGGCAACGGCGATATGCTCTTCTTCCCCATTGGTGCCAACAAGCCTACCCGGGTGCAGGGCGCCTATGTCTCCGACGAGGAGAGGGAACGGGTCATCGACTTCATCAAGGCCGGCGGCGAAGCCCGCTACGATGAAAACGCCATCCACGACATCGAACGCAGCGCCGCCGAGAAGGAAAAGGGCAAGGAGAAGGGCGCCGCCTCCCTGGAGGAGAATGGGTCTTATGAGGATAACCCCTTCTCCGAGTACGACGAACTGCTGCCTCAGGCGGTGGACGTTATTCTCGACACCAAACAGGCCTCCGTCTCCATGCTGCAGCGGCGGCTGAAGCTGGGTTACGCCCGGGCTGCCCGTCTGGTGGACCAGATGGAGGAACTGGGCGTCGTGGGCCCCTTTGAAGGCTCCAAGCCCCGGCAGCTGCTCATCGACCGCCAGCAGTGGCAGGAGATGAGCCTCTCGGGTCGCACGCCCCTGGAAAAGCTCATGGATGAGCAGAAGGATGACTTTACGGAGGTCGAGAGCGATGAATGAGCGCGAAGTAGACGCCATGAGCGCCCTCGCCCTGGCTCATATGGGCGACGCGGTCTACGACCTGCTGGTGCGGCGTGAGCTTTGCCGCGCCGGGAAACTGACCGCCGGTTCTCTCCATAAAGAGACTGTTCGCCATGTGGCGGCTACCGCGCAGGCGACCGCCGTCCGGCGCATACTGCCCGCTCTTACCGAGCGGGAACTGGCCGCCTACAAACGCGGCCGCAACGCCCACAGTCACGCTGCGCCCAAAAACTGCAGCGAGGGCGACTACCACGCCGCCACCGGACTGGAGAGCCTTTTTGGCTGGCTCTACCTCCGGGGGGAAGAGGAACGCATCGAGGAGCTTTTTGCCCTCATACAGGAGGAAGCATAATGCCTCTGGACGCCATATACCTCACAGCCCTGCGCCGTGAGCTGGAACCCACTCTGGTGGGCGCGAAAATCGACAGGATCACCATGCCCGAGCGGGATCTGGTGATCCTGTCTCTCCACAGTCGGGAGGGCAAGCGCAAGCTGCTGATCTCCGCCAAAGGGGGCGCGGCCCGACTGCACTATACCGAGCAGAGCTTTGAAAACCCGCCCCAGCCGCCCATGTTCTGTATGCTGCTGCGCAAGTACCTGCTGGGCGCCCGCATCACCGCCGTGGAGCAGCCGCCCATGGAGCGCATGATCGCCCTGCTTCTGGATACGCAGGATGAGCTGGGCGTGGCCGGGAAGAAAAAGCTGGTGCTGGAGCTGATGGGCAAGTGCCGCAATATCGTATTGGTGGATGGGGAAGAACGCGTGCTGGACTGCCTCCACCGGGCCGACTTTGAAAGCAACGAGAAGCGGCCTTTGCTGCCGGGACTCTACTATGCCCCGCCTCCCTCACAGGATAAGCCCTCTTTCTTTGCCCTGACGGCGGAGGAGCGCCGTGCGGCGCTGGCCGCTACGGCAGCGGATAAGCCCATGGATAAGCGCCTGTTGGATGCCTTTGGCGGTCTTTCGCCCTTGGTTTGCCGGGAACTGGCCTTGGCGGAGGATATTGGCGCTGCCATGACCTCTCTCGCCGAGCGGGTGGAGCAGGGGGGCTGGGAACCCACCATGCTCAAGGAAGGGGACAAGCCCAAGGACTTCTCCTTTATGCCCGTGAAGCAATACGGCAGTCTCTACACCGCCGAGAGCTTTGCAAGCTGCGGCGCGCTGCTGGATTCCTTCTATACCCGCCGGGACCGGCTGGAGAGCATACAGCGCCGCAGCGCCGATCTTTTCCGCACGGCCAAAACCGCCCGGGATCGCCTGCTCCGCAAGCGGGATGCCCGGATGCGTGAGCTGAAGGCCACCGAGCAGCGGGAGGAATACCGCCGCCGGGGCGATCTCATCACGGCCAATATGTACCGGCTGAAAAAGGGTATGGCTTCCTTTGAGGCGCAGGACTTTTATGCCGAGAACTGCCCTACGGTGACGGTACCGCTGGATATTCTGAAAACGCCCCAGCAGAACGCCGCGGCGCAGTACAAGCTCTATAACAAGGCCAAGACCGCACAGCGCATCCTTACCGGCCTCATTACCGATGCCGAGGAGGAGATCGCCTATCTGGAGAGTGTGCTGGACGAGCTGGAACGGGCCGAGAGCGAGCGCGATCTGGGGGATGTGCGCCGGGAACTGATGAGCGGCGGCTACATCCGGGAGACGAAGGACAAGCGGCAGAAGCTGCCCGCGCCCCGAAAGCCTCTGCGCTTTCTCAGCGATACCGGCCGGGAGATCCTTGTGGGCCGGGGCAACGCGGAAAATGACCAGTTGACCTTCCATACCGCCCGTCGTACCGACCTCTGGTTCCATGTGCAGAAGCTGCCGGGAAGCCACGTTGTCCTCTCCCAGATGGAGGGGGAAGCGGACGAGACCAGCATTCGCCAGGCGGCCATCCTTGCCGCCACCTATTCCGCCGCAGGCGGCGGCAAGACCGCCGTGGACTATACCCAGATACGGTACGTGAAAAAGCCCGCCGGGGCCAGACCCGGCCGGGTGATCTTCACCGATTATGAAACGCTGATCGTGGAGCCGGATACGGCTCTGGCGGAGCGGCTGAAAGCATGAAAAACCCGTCCTCACAAAGTGTGAGGACGGGTTTTTCCATGGGGACGTTAGTACAAATACGACCTTGTAAAGACGGCCATGACAATCAACGCAAATCCGGCGGCCCGGATGAGATTCAGCAAGTCACCACGGGGTTCCCGATCTCCAATCATGACCGGGTGGAGAAACCACAGAAGGCCGCAGAGAGCATAGCCGATGCTGGTGAAGATCCAGTGTTTGCAGAGTGTGTTCAACAGGTTGAAAACGACAACGATGCCAACGGTCAGCAGGAGCTGACGTTTGTAATTAAGCTTCTCCATAGCATCAATCCATGTTGCCGGTGGCGTACATGATGGCGGAGAGGGCTGCCACAGGGGCGGTCTCGCAGCGGAAAATCCGGGGACCCATGGAGCAGATGTGCAGATTCATGTGCCTTGCAAGCTCCGCTTCATAGGGCTCAAAGCCGCCCTCGGGGCCGGTGATGATGGCCGCGGAGGTGATGGCTCCGGCCTTTTCCACGGCCTCGCGCATGGGGATGCGCTCACCGGTTTCGTAGAGAAAGAGGGGGAGCTCCGTTGCCGCCGCGGTGTTGAAGGCCTCGGCCAGATCGGAGAGGACACGCACCTGGGGGATGATGCCCCGGCCGCTCTGCTTGGCGGCCTCCTCGGCAATGCGCTGCCAGCGGGCCACCTTCTTGTCCACGGCCTTTTCCTCCAGCTTCATAACGCAGCGCTTGCTGGGGAAGAAGCAGATCTCATAAGCGCCCGCCTCGGTGCATTTTTGCACAATATAGTCGCTGCGCTCCCCCTTGGGGAGTCCCGCGATGACGGAGACCTTTACCGTAGGCTCGGCGGGGCAGGGGAGAACCTCCAGAATCTCGGCCTCCAGCGCGCCCTTTTCAATTTTTGTAATGGAGCAGTGGTGGTCCTTCCCCGCGCCGTCGCAGAGGATGAGCCTGTCTCCGATGCGAAGGCGCAGCACTTTGGCGTGCTCGGCGTCTTCTCCGGCGATAAACGCCATGCCTCCGGCTATGCTGCTGCCGCCGCTGAGAAAGAATCTGGCCATGGTAATAGTCCTCCGTGGATTATAATTAGTACCCTTCATTATCGCATACTCACGGTACTCTTGCAAGTTGAATATACTGCAATGAGGTGGAAAAAGTGGAACGGGAATCTTTTGAGCGGGTCTGGCAGAGGGTGCAGGGGGCGGAGCGACCACTGGAGCGGCAGCTACGGGAAGAGGCGGAGAGCGCCGCTTTCTACGGCTGGCTGCGTCGAAGCTGCCCCTCCTGCGGCGGCGCAGCTGCCGCCATGGAACGGGAGTGCCGCGCTTCGCTGGAGAAGCTGCGTTTTGAGTACTTCCTCGTCTGGGGGGAAGCGTGGGTGCAGCCGGAGATTGCGCTGCCCGGGGGCGGCGTGCTGACAAATCTCCGGCGGCAGTATCAGCGGGAACACAGCCGGGCCCAGAGCTCGGTGGGGGAACTGCGCCGCTCCCGGGAGAAGCGGGCGGCCACGCTCCGCTGGCTGCTGCAGCGCGGAGTACAATAGAGGTTAAACCGGCACAACAGCGTTAGCTGTTGTGCCGGTTCTTGTGTATATGAGCGGATTATGATAGGATAAAGTCCGTTGGATAAACTTGGGTTTATAGGTGATGAGATGGCGAAGCATATTGCAAATATACTCACCGGCTGCCGTATTCTCGGCAGCGTTTTATTGCTGTTTCCGCCTCCATTTTCCCCGGCATTTTATATCACTTATCTCTTCTGTGGTTTTAGTGATATGATCGATGGTACCGTTGCCAGAGGAACAAACAGTATCAGCAGGTTCGGAAGCCGTCTGGATACGGTTGCCGACCTCCTGTTTGCAGCGGCAGCGATGATTCGATGGTTGTCTGCTATTCATATTCCGGGGTGGCTGTGGATATGGGGCGCTGTCGTTGCGGCTATCAAAATCAGCAACATCATTTTGGCATATGTTTCTAAACATGCGTTTCTATCCCTGCATACGAGGATGAACAAGGCAGCGGGACTGCTGCTGTTTCTATGGCCCTTGACGATACCCTTCATGGAATTGAAATACACGGGCATCGTGGTAGGCTCTGTCGCAACATTTTCCGCAATTCAGGAAGGAGTTTATGTGATAGCAGACCGCGAGAGCAGGTAAGCAAATAAAAAAGGAGCGCATCGTTATCGATACGCTCCTATTTAACTTATGGCGCCGATGAGGAAGCACAGGGCCGTGGCGGCTACGCTGACAGCGATGGCCAGTGCCCAGAGGGTATAGCCGATGTCCTCCAGCGGCGTGGATTTGCGCCGGGGAACCGTCTTTTTCTCGGGCGCCGGTGCCGGGCGGTAAACGAGCGGCTCTTCCTCATAGATCGGCGCGGGTTCTTCGTAAACGGGGGGCGGGGGTGTGGGCTCCGGCGGGCGCTTTTTCTGTGCCGGGGCCGCTTCCTCGCCGGCCATCCGCTGGGCGAAGTCCGCCGCGGCCTGCAGGGGATTTTTGAACTTGGGCAGTTTCATAGAAATATCTCCTGCGCTCAGAGAGCGCCGTAAAACTCAATGGTAACTTCACCGCAGAGCATATCGCCCCGGAGGCCGTTGCCTTCGGCGGTGAGGACACAGTCTGTGCCGTTGACACGGGTGGTATAGTGCCCCTCTGGCAGGGTCTGGAGACCTTCGTGCCAGGGGAGAAAACCTTCCCGGGCGTGGCCGGTCAGCCAATGGGGATGACCCAGAACGCGGTTGGCGGCGGCGATGTCGCCCCGCTCCAGCAGTTCTCGGATGTAAGTGGAGCTGGCGATGTGGCCGTCCACGGTGACAGCGTCGATCACGTCCACGCTGAGAGCATTTTCCGCGCCGTAGCGGAGCAGCTTTTCACCGTTGCCTTCGCCCCGGTAACCGAAGCGGAAGTCGTGGCCTACGACATAGCCCGCCGCGCTGCAGTGCATCTCCAGCGTGATGAGGAAGTCCCGCCAGGGGGTTTTCATAGTATCCCGGGTAAAGGGGATGAAATACACATCTTCAATGCCGCTCATACGGCGGATCAGCGCCACACGGTCGGCATCGTGGTTGATGAGGGGAACGCTGCAGCCATGGACAAGCGTATCCGGGTGCACGTCAAAGGTGATGACCGCGCTCCGCGCGCCCAGTTCCGCGGCCCGCTCTGCCGTGCGGCGGAGGAGCGCCTGATGGCCCAGATGGATGCCGTCAAAATAGCCAAGCGCCAGCACGTACCTGTCGTTCATCCGTTAACCTCGTAAAAGCTTTTGATCACATGGCCCCGGCCATTTTCGGCCCGGCCCAGCGCCAGAAATTCACCGCTCTCTGCAAAAAGACGGTATTCGCCGTCGGGCTGTTCCAGCGCAAAGTCGTTGCCGCAGCGGCAGAAGCGCTCGGCACGGTGGCTGAGTGTCACGGCCTCCCGGTCAGAGAAAAGACTGTCCAGAGGGAGCAGCCGCGACTCGTTTGCCTCCCCCACGGTGCAGGCCTCCGTTACGGAGAATACCCCACAGCGCACCCGACGGAGGCTCGCCATGGTGCCGCCGCAGCCCAGTGCCGCGCCGATGTCGTGGCAGAGAGTGCGGATATAGGTGCCCTTGGAGCAGCGAACCCGGAGCAGGTAGTCTCCGTTTTCCTCACCCAGTAGTTCCAGCGCGTGAATGGTGATGGGCCGGGCCTCCCGCTCCACATCACCGCCCCGGCGGGCGATGTCATAGAGCTTCTGCCCCTTGATCTTGATGGCACTGTACATGGGGGGAATCTGCAGGATCTCCCCGGTAAAGCGGGGGAGGATAGCGGCTACCTCCGACGCCGTGGGACGGAGGGGGCTTTCCGTAAGGATGCGGCCGGTGATATCCTGGGTGTCGGTACTGATGCCCAGACGCAGGGCGGCTATATATTCCTTTTCATCGGCCTCGGCAAAGGTGGCGGCCCGGGTAGCTCGGCCGCAGAGAACCACCAGCAGGCCGGTGGCCATGGGGTCCAGTGTGCCGGCGTGGCCCATACGGCGCTCACGCAGCACGCCCCGGAGCTTGGCAATTACATCGTGGCTGGTCCAGTCGGGTTCCTTGTCGATGAGGAGGATGCCGGTCATGGCCAGACCTCCTCAATGGCGGCGCGGAGCACCTCGGCGGTTTCCTCACCGCTCAAGTCCAACTCGCAGCCGGAGGCCATTTTATGACCGCCGCCGCCAAAGCGCTTGCAGACTTCGGTACAGCTGACGGAGCCATCGGAGCGCATGGAGACCTTGCTGTGGCCCGGACGCAGCTCGCGGATGGTGACGGAGACGCGGCTTCCGGCAACGAGACCGGCAAGCCCTGCCAGGTCCTCGCAGTCGCTTTCCACGGCACCGGCCTTTTCCAGCATCTCCAGCGTAATGACCGCAATATTCAGCTGGTCATTCCGGTAGGAACGCAGGGTGGAGTAAATGTAACCCTCCAGCAGCAGACGGGCGCGCCGCTTGGTGCGGAAAAGGAGGTTGTTGAGGTAGGGGGCCCGGGCACCCAGATCCACCAGACGCCCCGCGGCGTGGAAGGTGTTGGCGTTTACGTTGGCATAGACAAAGCAGCCGGTGTCCGTGGAGACGGCCATGTAGAGAAGGTCTGCTTCCTCTGCGGTGACACCGCCGATTTCTTCCAGCACGGCGAGAATCAGTTCGCCGCAGGAGGCACGGTCGACCCAGACGATGTGGCTTTTGGCATAGGAGCCGCCGCCCGGGTGGTGGTCAAAGGCCAGATCCACGCTGCCCGCAAAACCTTTGGGGAACATACGT
>SVLG01000077.1 GCA_015068055.1 Oscillospiraceae bacterium
CCCGCTGGAGAAGGCGCGCCGCTTCTATGACTTCATCACTTTGAAGATGAAGTATAACTTCATGCCCCAGTATTTTACGCAGGTTAACATTGCCGAGAACGCGGCTTTGAACTTCAGCGGTGACTGCGGCGTGCTCACACTGCTCTTCATCACCCTTTGCCGCTGTGCCGGCATTCCCGCCCGTTGGGAGAGCGGCCTTACGGCGGAGCCTGCCTTCCTTGGCGCCCATGACTGGGCCCGCTTCTACGTTGCGCCCTATGGCTGGCTCTACGCCGACTGCTCCTACGGCACGGGTGCTGTCCGCGCTGACAACGAGGAGCGCCGCAAGTTTTACTTTGGCAACCTGGATCCCTTCCGCATGGCGGCCAACCGTGCTTTCCAGGCCGACTTCACCGTGAACAAGCAGCATTGGCGCGCCGATCCCTGCGATAACCAGCTGGGCGAGATGGAGACGGGGGAACGCGGACTTACGCTGGATGAATTTGAGCGGAGCAAGGAACTGCTGGAATGCGAGGAAGTACAGACGCCCGAAAAGCGCTTCAGCGCTATCATTGAAAAGAACATGGAGGATATGATCCGTGATCTGCAGGGCTGTCTCCGTATTCCAAGCGTCTATGTACATGACGAAAGTCCCTATCCTTACGGCAGGAAAATCCAGGAATGTCTGGAATATGTTCTGCACTCCGCGGAGTCCATGGGCTTTGCGACCATGAATATGGATAACCATCTGGGCTGGTGCGAGTACGGTGAGGGCGAGGAGATGGTGGCCGTTCTGGGCCATCTGGACGTGGTACCCGAGGGTGAGGACTGGACCCAGGAACCCTACGGCGCCAACATCGTGGGTGATAGGCTCTATGCCCGTGGCGCCATGGATGATAAGGGACCCAGTATGGCGGCACTCTATGCGCTCAAGGCCATCAAGGACTCCGGCCTGCCTCTCAAGCGCCGTGTGCGTGTTCTCTTTGGCTGCAACGAAGAAAGCGGCAGCGCCGATATGAAGTATTACCGTGAACACGGCGGCGAGATGCCTGTCATGGGCTTTACTCCCGACGGTGAGTATCCTGTCATCAACGGAGAAAAGGGACTGATCAACGAAGCCTACGCCTGCAGCTATGAGCAGAGCGGTCCCCTGTACCTCAAGGAGATCCGCGGCGGTACGGCTCATAACATCGTGCCTGACTACGCCAGAGCGGTGTTCCGCTGTGACGCGGCGCTGGCTGAAAAGATCGCGGAAACCAAAGCCGAGCGCGTCAGCTTCCGCAAGACCGACACCGGCATAATCATGGAAGCGGACGGCATCAATGCCCACGGCGGCACCCCAGAGGAGGGTATCAACGCCATTGGCCTGCTGCTGAAGGAAATGGCGAAGCTTCCTCTGGAGGGGCAGCTTGCCACTGCCATCCGCTTCCTTGCGGAAAAGCTGGGCACGGAGTATGACGGGGCCTCTCTGGGCATCGCCATGGCGGATGAGCTTTCCGGCCCTCTGACCAACAACCTCGGCGTTATCGCAGGGGATGACAAGGGACTGGAGGTGAAGCTCAACTACCGCTACCCGGTGACCAAAAACTTCGACATGTGCGGCCCTGTTGTGCGTGCAGCCTTTGAGGCTGCCGGTTTCCGGCAGAGTGCGGCGTTGCATAAAAAGGCCCTCTATGTTCCCGCCGAAGACGAGCTCATTCAGCGGCTTATGAAGGTCTATACCAGCTACACCGGGGACTTTGCTGCGCAGCCCAAGAGCATCGGCGGCGGCACCTATGCCAAGATGCTGCCCAACGTGGTGGCCTTTGGTCCCATCTTCCCCGGCGATGAGGTCCGTGAACATAAACCCGATGAGTTCATGGAACTGGGTCGTCTGAAGGACAACACCAACATTCTGGCGGAAGCGATTTACGCCCTTGCTACCTGACACAAAAGCCCCGGAATCTGCGGATTCCGGGGCTTTCTCTGCTTGTAAAGGGCAGCGCTTCGTGCTAAACTGACAGCATTATCATAGAATCGGAGGGTTTCCCCATGACTGTACTCCAGCAGATGAACAGCCTGCCTGTTTATCTTATCTGCGGCAGCATCATTCTCTTTGTGCTTTTAATGAGTCTCTTTTTTATGCTTCGCGCCTGGCGGGCCGGCATTGCGGTCGGCATTGACAAGACAAAGCTGCGCCGGGCGGTTACCAGCAGCGTTACCTTTACGCTGCTGCCCAGCATCAGCATTCTGCTGGGCGTCATTGCCCTTTCCGGCTCTCTGGGTGTGCCCCTGCCTTGGCTGCGCCTGAGCGTCATCGGTGCTCTGCACTATGAGACCAGCGTAGCAGACATCGCTGCCCGTGCCATTGGGCTCAGCGGCCTCAACATCAGCGAGATGACCGCCGAGGCCTATACTACCATCGGCCTTGTGATGGCTGCGGGTATCATCTGGGGCATGCTGCTGACGGTGCTTTTCAACAAGGCATATCTGAAGCGCCTTCGTAGGCCCCGGACGGAGAACACCGGTGAAAAGAAGAAGGGCAGGAGCTTCGGCGATGTGGCCATGACGGCCATGTTCATCGGTCTTGTGGCCGCCTATGTGGGCAGTTATGTGGGCACCTTTACCTCCACCGGCAACTTTATGCCGCTGATCGTGCTGGCCGTCAGTGCGGCGGCCATGGCTGTGTTTACGTATTTTAGCGAGAAAAAGGGTCAGAAATGGCTGGATAACTTCTCCGTGGCCGGCAGTATGCTCTGCGGCATGGCCGCTGCGGTGCTGGCCGGTGTGCTGTAAGGGAGGGAACGGAAATGGATAAAAAGACTTTCTTTGAACAGTACAACGCCCGTACCCATCTCTATGGTCGCATCGGCCTTGTGGCCGGTATGCTCATGATGCTGGGCTGTCCCTTTGCCATCGGGCTTACCCTCAACGCCATGCCGAATATCCCCGCCTTCTGGAAGGGCTTCGCGCAGGTGGCGGCGGTGTACATCCCCAGCTGCATTGTTGAGTTTCTGATCTATACCCCCATGATGGGTTCCGGCGGCAGCTATCTTGCCTTCATTACCGGCAACCTTATCAATATGAAGATCCCCTGCATGATGAATGCCCTCGGCATCACCGAGGCCGAGGCCGGCACCCCCGAGGCGGAGATCGTTTCCACCCTCTCCATCGCCGCCTCCGCTCTGACCACCACGGCGGTCATTGCCCTTGGGGTCCTGCTGCTCATCCCCCTGCAGCCGGTGCTGTCCAGCCCCGTGCTGGCCCCCGCCTTTGACAACGTGGTCCCCGCTCTTTTTGGTGCTCTGGCCTATCAGTATTTCCGCAAGGGCATGAAAATCGTGGCCATTCCTCTTACCGTGATGACAGTACTCTTTGTGGCAGTGCCCAGCCTGGTGGGCAGCGTGGGCTTCCTCATCATCCCCAGCGGTGCCATGGCCATCGGTATCGGCTATGTCCTCTGGAAGCGTGAGCAGAAGGAGGCTGCATGAAGATCGTTGCCTTTGTGATTGGCCTTGTTGCGGGTCTGCTGCTGGTGGCCGTCGTGCGGACGCTGCTGCAGGGGCGCAGGGTTTCAGCCTATAAGCCCAACCCGGACAAGGCGAAAGAGGCGCTCTGCGCGGAAAAGCTCAGCGCCATGGTGCAGTGCGACACCACCTCCTACCGGGGCGTGGCCGAGCCGGAAAAGTTTCGCCGTTTCCACACCGTGCTGCGAAATCTGTTCCCCAGGGTTTTTGAAAGCTGCGAGGTTTTTGATATCGACGGCAGCCTTCTCCTTCGCTGGAAGGGCGAGAGCAGCGAGAAGCCGATCATGCTCATGAGCCATATGGACGTGGTGCCCGCCGGGCCCGGCTGGAGTCACGAGCCTTTTGGCGGCGAGATCGCAGACGGCAAGGTCTGGGGTCGCGGCAGCGGTGACACCAAGGCCAGCGTCATGGCCTTCTATCAGGCGGTGGAGGAACTGATCGCCGAGGGCTATGTGCCCGCAACGGACGTTTACCTCTGCTCCGGCTGTACCGAGGAGGTCGGCGGCGACGGCGCACCCAAAATCGTGGCATGGCTCCGCGAGCACGGCGTTCATCTCGCCATGATCTGCGACGAGGGCGGCGGCATCATTGCCGAGCCCATCGGCGGTGTTCCCGGCTATTATGCCATGGTGGGCGTTTATGAGAAGGGCACGGGCAACCTGAAGTTTACCGCTCGATCTTCCGGTGGCCATGCCAGCGCCCCGGCGAAGAATACACCCGTAGCCCGTCTCGCCAAGTTCATTGCCCACGTGGAAAAGCACAACCCCATGACCGTGAAGTTTTCCCCCGAGGTGGAGGCTATGTTCTCCCGTCTGGCTCCCTATGCCTCCTTCCCGCTGCATCTGGTGCTGGGGAACCTCTGGCTCTTCAAACCGGTGCTGAAAAAGGTTATGCCCATGATCTCCCCGCAGGGGGCCGCCATGCTGCAGACCACCGTGGCCTTTACCATGCAGCGCGGCTCTGACGGCTATAACGTCATTCCTCAGGAGGCGTGGGTCACTGCCAATCTCCGCTTCATTCCCCATCAGAAGGTGGCGGAGAGCGTGAAGGTGCTGACGGAACTGGCCGCAAAGTACGATATTGAAACCGAGGTGGTGGACGCTAACGATCCCTCACCCAGCCTTGATCTGCAGGGACGTGCCTTCCGCATTACCGAGGAGGCCATCCGCCGTGCCTTCCCGGGTCTGCCTGCCAGTCCCTATGTGGTCACCGGTGCCACGGACTGCCGCTTCTACACCGCGGATGTCACCGATGCCTGCGTCCGCTTTGCGCCCGTGGTCTTTGGCCCCGAGCAGATGAAGGGTATGCACGGCATCGACGAGAACATCGAAACCAACTGCCTCCCCGGCGCGGTGGAGTATTATAAGACACTGATCCGCCTGCAGAAAGAGATGTAAAGAAAAAACGGAAGCCTTTCGGCTTCCGTTTTTTGATCGCTTTATGCTTACAGTTCGGTTTTCCACAGACCGTGGAGGTTGCAGTAAGCGTACACCGCGAGAGGCTTTTCCTCGTCGAGTACGAAGCCCACATTGGGTTCCTCGCCGGGGAGGAGCTTTTTGAGCTGTCCGCCCTTGTCGGTTTCCAGCCAGACCCACTCGATGAAGTGTTCCTCGCCCATGGGGTGATCCACCGCGCCGACGTTTACGTTGACAGCTCCGTCCTCCAGTGTGACAACGGGGATGTGCTTTTCGCCGCTGGCTTCCACGGTGTTGGGGACGAGGGCCACGAGGGTTTCGGGGAGAGCTTCGGCACCGCCGATGGCGTAGACCAACTGACCCTTGCTGTTCTTAAAGAAGTTATATTTCATATTTTAATTCCTCCGTTTCATTTATTTTTGTTTTTCTTTATGATGTGAGTATAGCAGGAGGAATAGGATTTATCCGTGATAAAATCACAAAAGGCCGCTGTTTTTCGCAGCGGCCTTTGTGTATAGGAAAATTAGCCTTCGCGGCACATCTTGATGAAGTCTTCCTTGCTGACGCCCTCAAGACCGAGGTTCTTCACGGTACGGCCTTCATCCATTTCGGGGATGATGAAGCGGCCGATGGTGATGATGGCGTCAATGCCGGGGGTGGGGATGCCGGCGATCTTGCCCATGGACTGCAGGGCCACCAGAGAGTAGGGAACGTCCTCCTGCAGATAACGGGTACGCATGGTCTTCTGGCCCTTGATGCCGGTGTAGGCCTTGGTGCAGTGGGTGATGACCTCGTACATATTGTCGCCTTCGGTCTCGTAGACGTTCTTGTACTCCTCCACCAGGGGACGGATGGTGAGGCCGTAGGCCTCGGCCAGAGCCATACGCTCCTTATCCAGAGCGTCCACCACGGCGCCGATGCTGGGGGTGAAGTCCAGATAGTACTGGAAGTCATCCTGATGCTCGATCTTGGCGGTGTAGAGGATGGTGGGGGCGGGATGCATCATGGCGTTGAGGTTATCGAGGCTCACGCGCAGGATGTCATCGGCAAAGTTGAACTGGGGGATGGAGTCGGCGAACTTCTCCTTGAGGAGCTCGTTGTACTTGCAGGGATAGGCAGAGGCGGCGAAGCTGGCCTTCTGGCCGGCGACTTCGACGGTACCGATTTCCACGGCGCGGCAGGCAAAGAGCAGGGTGGAGGTGCCGGCGAGGATGATGTCGGCGGTGCAGCCGCATTCCTTCAGGGTATTCTTGAACTCCACGGGGCCCAGAGAGGCGTTGGGGTTCAGGACGACGATCTGGCCGTCCTTCAGATAGGGGGCCATCTTCCTGGCCATGTCCTTATGATAGATGGAGGGGAGAACGACAAGGATGATTTCGCAGCCTTCCATCACAGCGCCGATGTCGGTGCTGGCCATCTGGATCTTACCAAAACCGGTGTAGTCGCTGTTGCCGCGGATGGTGACGCCGCCCAGCTCGTTGAGCTTGTCCACGGTGGGCTGGAACACGTCGAAAATCTTGGTTTCAAAGCCCTTCAGGGAGAGCCAGCCGGCAAAAGCCTGGCCGCCGTTGCCGCCGCCGATGATTGCAATGGGTTTCTTCATTCTTCCTTTTCTCCTTTACATTGGTTTTTCGGGGGATTTGCCATACAAATGAATTGTACTACAAATGATTTTTCATTGCAACAGCTTTTTGTTCACCTTTACAGAAACTGATCTTTGTGCTATAGTGTTCTGTGGTATAACTTGAGCAAAATTTACACGGAAGAACCGCGTACAGACATAAGGAGGAAGATACAAATGAAAAAGGCTGACATCGGTCTCATCGGTCTCGCCGTAATGGGCGAAAACCTCGTCATGAACATGGAGAGCAAGGGCTTCACCGTGGCGGTGTACAACCGTACCGTTGCCAAGGTGGAGAGCTTTGTGAATGGCCGCGCCGCCGGCAAGAACATCATCGGCTGTGAGAGTCTGCAGGCTCTGGCTGATAACCTTGCCAAACCCCGTAAGGTCTTTATGATGGTCAAGGCCGGTTCTGCCGTGGATGAGATGATCGAGCAGCTTCTGCCCTATCTGGAGGAAGGCGATATCATCATCGATGGCGGCAACAGCCACTTCCCCGATACCGCCCGCCGCTGTGCCTATGTGGAGAGCAAGGGCCTGCTGTACGTGGGTACCGGTGTCTCCGGCGGTGAGGAGGGCGCCCTCAACGGCCCCAGCCTCATGCCCGGCGGCTCCAAGGCTGCCTGGGAGCATGTGAAGCCCATCTTCCAGGCCATCTGCGCCAAGGTGGAGGACGGTGCACCCTGCTGCGACTGGGTGGGCGAAGGCGGTGCCGGCCACTTCGTAAAGATGGTTCATAACGGCATTGAGTACGGCGATATGCAGCTTATCTGCGAGGCCTATCAGCTGATGCACGACGGCCTTGGCATGACGAACGAGGAGATGCACCAGGTCTTTGCCGAGTGGAATCAGGGCGAGCTGGACAGCTACCTCATTGAGATCACCCGGGACATTCTGGCCTACAAGGA
>SVLG01000078.1 GCA_015068055.1 Oscillospiraceae bacterium
CTGGACGGCGCCTTCATCGAGACCGCCGTGGCCGAGAGCTACAAGCAGAACTACCCCGACCTGTGCGTGGTGCTGCCCGTTCCCTATGACGAGGCCGGCTCCGCCGCCGGTGTCCGCGAGGGCAACAAGGAGCTTCTCGCCGCCGTCAACGAGGCCATCGCCGCCGCTCTGGCCGACGGCAGCATGGACAACTTCGTGGCCGAGGCCAACGAGCTGGCTGCCGGCGACAAGCACGAGGGTCTGCTGGAGGACTACAAGGGCTGAGTCCGCAACCCATTGACACGGCTTTTGAACGTATTATATAATGTCACCGTTCCCCCCGGCGGGGAACGGTGACATATTTTCACTGCACCCCAATTGGAAAGGAGATACTTATGAACGTATCTGCCGCCGGATTTCAAAAGGTTTGGAAGTACATAGACCTCTTTGAGCAGGGACTGGTCTGCACCGTCTCCCTCTCCTTCCTGACCGTGCTGTTCGGCTTCATCATCGCACTGTTTCTGGCGCTCTGCCGGCTGAGCAAGGTAAAGCCCCTGCGCTTCCTTGCCGCCGTTTATGTGGAGTTCTTCCGGGCTACGCCGCTGCTGGTCCAGATCTTTCTGGTGTACTATGTCCTCTTTGCCAACATCTCCGTGCCCGATTTCAAGCTCTTCGGTTACATCCGCTTCGACCGCTTCCTCCCCGGTGTGGTGGCCCTGAGTCTCAACTCCGGCGCCTACACCAGTGAGATCATCCGGGCGGGCATCCAGTCCATCGACGGCGGCCAGACCGAGGCGGCCCGCTCGCTGGGTCTTACGCAGGTGCAGAACATGCGCTTTGTCATCCTGCCCCAGGCCATCAAGAACATCCTGCCGGCCATCGCCAACGAGTTTGTCACCATCATCAAGGAGTCCTCCATCTGCTATACCATCGGCGTGCAGGAGATCATGTATGCCGTGGCCGCCACCAAGGGTGCGGTCTACATCATCGCAGAGCCGCTGATCATCGCCACGGTTGTGTACTTCTGCCTGACCTTCCCCACGTCCAAGATCATTGCCTACTTTGAAAGGAGGATGAGCCGCGGTGACAAGCGCTAAGCTGATACAGGTCCGGGATCTGAAAAAGCACTATAACAAGGGCCGCATCAAGGCTCTCGACGGCGTCACGGTGGATGTGAACCGGGGCGACGTCATGGTGGTCGTGGGCCCCTCGGGCTCCGGCAAGTCCACCTTTCTGCGCTCGCTGAACCTGCTGGAGGTCCCCACCTCGGGCGAGATCATCTTCGACGGGGTGGACATCACCAAAAAGCGGGACGAGAACGGGAAAAAGATCGATCTCAACCTCCATCGCCAGAAGATGGGCATGGTTTTCCAGCATTTCAACCTCTTTCCCCATATGACCATTCTCGACAACATGACCCTGGCCCCCATTCAGGTGCGCCATATGCCCAAGGCCGAGGCCGAGGAAAAGGCCATGAAGCTGCTGGAACGGGTGGGTCTGGCCGACCGGGCCGGCGCCTATCCCATCCAGCTCTCCGGCGGCCAGAAGCAGCGTGTGGCCATCGTCCGGGCGCTGGCCATGGAGCCGGAGGTCATGCTCTTTGACGAACCCACCAGCGCTCTCGACCCCGAAATGGTGGGCGAGGTGCTGGATGTTATGAAGGAGCTGGCCGGCGAGGGCATGAGCATGGTGGTGGTGACCCACGAGATGGGCTTTGCCCGGGAAGTGGGCAACCGTGTGCTCTTTATGGACGCCGGCAAGCTGGTGGAGGAAGGCAGCCCCGAGGATATCTTCGATCATCCCCAGTCTCCCCGTCTGCAGGACTTTCTGGCTAAGGTGCTCTGAACATGGACGCAGCAAGGGATATCTCCAACTACATCGAGGCAAACGCCGGCATCTTCACCGGCCTTGCCGATCATATCTGGGCCCATCCGGAGCTTTCGCTGCAGGAGCACGGGGCCACCGCCGCCTATCTCCGCCTGCTCCGGCAGCAGGGCTTCACCGTCACGGAGAAGCTCGGCGGCATCGACACCGCCTTTTGCGGCCGCTTCGGTCAGGGGCGGCCCGTCATCGGCATACTGGGCGAGTTCGATGCGCTGGACGGCCTTTCCCAGCGGGGCGGGGCCGTGGAGCGTGAGGAGCTGATGGCCGGCGGCTGCGGCCACGGCTGCGGCCACAACCTGCTGGGCGCCGGTGCGCTGGCGGCGGCCTTTGCGGTGAAGGACCGGCTGGAAAAAAGCGGCTGCGCCGGCACGGTGGTGTTCTACGGCTGCCCCGGCGAAGAGGGCGGCAGCGGCAAGGCCTTTCTGGCCCGGGAGGGACTCTGGAAGGAGCTGGACGCCGCACTCAGCTGGCACCCCGCCGACTGCAACGAGGTGCGCTCCGGCACCAACAACTCCAGCATACA
Organism: Oscillospiraceae bacterium; assembly: GCA_015068055.1. The sequence goes on from SVLG01000078.1 coordinate 2,387, forward strand.
GGTGCTCTACCGCTTCAGCGGCGTCGCCTCCCACGCAGCGCAGGCCCCGGAGGCCGGGCGCAGTGCGCTGGACGCCGTGGAGCTGATGAATCTTGGCGTGCAGTTCCTGCGGGAGCATATGGACGGCTCCTGCCGGGTACACTATGCCATTACCGACGCCGGCGGCGTCTCCCCCAACGTGGTGCAGTCCCGGGCCGCCGTGCTTTACATGGTGCGGGGCATTCAGGTGGAACAGTCGCTGCGGCTGCTGGAGCGGGTGGACAAGATCGCCGAGGGCGCAGCGCTGATGACCGAGACCACGCTGCAGCGCCTTTTCATCGACGGCACCGCCGAGCTCTGGCCGAACTTTGCCCTGGAAGGGCTTTTGCAGCAGTGCATGGAGAGCGTGGGCGCCCCGCAGTTTACGGAAGCGGAGCTGGCCTATGCCGCCGCCCTGCGCTCCACCTACGCCCCGGAGGCCGAAGGAGCGGCGCTGGAACCGCACATCCGACCCCTGCGCTCCACCGAGGACTTTTTCCCCGGTTCCACGGACGTGGGCGATGTGAGCCAGCTGTGCCCCGCCGGCCAGATCCACGCCGTCACCTTCCCCGTGGGTGCGCCGGGCCATTCCTGGCAGAACGTGGCCTGCGCAGCCACGCCGCTGGCCCACCGGGGCATGCTCTTTGCCGGCAAGGTGCTGGCCCTTTGCGCCCTCCGGCTCATGACCGAGCCGGAAACCCTTGCGTCTGTCCGTGCGGAGTTTGCGCAGCGCAGCAGCCGGCGCAGCTACCGCTGCCCCATCCCCCCGGACGCCGTGCCCACCGTGATCTGAGGCGCTGCGTCCCCGCCCCCTATGGAAAGGAGGAACCCCCATGCGTAAATTTATCACGTTTTTCGTCCTTCTGGCCCTTGTGCTGAGCCTTGCCGCCTGCGGCGGCAAGGAAAGCGAAGGCAGCACCGTGACGGAGATCCCCATGGACGGCAGTCCCGGCACCGCCGAGCCCGCTCCCGCTGCCACCGCTGCACCCGAAGCGCCCGCTGCCGACGCCGCCGGCATCCGCTGGCAGGTGGACGGCGGCACGCTGACCGTAAGCGGTCAGGGCGCCATGAGCGACTACGAGCTGTTTTGCGCCCCCTGGGATGAGAGCGGTGAGTCCATCGCAGTGGAAACGCTCGTGGTGGAGGAGGGCATCAGCTATCTGGGCTCCCACGCCTTTGCTGCCTGTCTGAACCTCTCGGAGGTTCATCTGCCTCAGAGCCTGCGGGGTATCGGCAGCTTCTGCTTTGCCGACTGCCTGGCGCTGGAAAATGTGGACTTTGCCCCGGGTCTGATGTTCATTGGTGACAGTGCCTTTTCCGGCACCGGTCTCCGGACCCTGACTTTGCCGGAGGGGCTGGCCGCCATCGGTGAACTGTCCTTCACTCTCTGCGCCGCTCTGGAAACCGTCCGCCTGCCCGACAGTCTCTGTTCGGTGGGCGAGGGTGCCTTTGCCGACTGCGAGGCCCTGAAAAGCATCTCCATGGGCAGCGGCGCGGAAGCCGCCGCCCTGCTGGAAGCAGCGGGGCTGGGTGAGCTTCTGAGTTTCAGCGGCACGGCCATCAGCGCCCGGGATTATCCCTGGAGCGGTGAGGTGGAGGGCTGCAGCTGGGCGCTGCAGCACGGTGTGCTGACTCTCAGCGGCAGCGCCGTCCCCAACTTTGGCACCGCCGACGGTGACCGCGCCCCCTGGGCTCCCATGGCCGCCCTCATCAACGAGGTGCGGGCCGCCGATGAACTGCGCTCGTTGGGTGACTACGCTTTCTGGGACTGCCGGGAACTGACGGCTGTGAAGCTGCCTGACTCGGTCAGCTATATCGGGGCCTACGCTTTCGGCGCCTGCGAGGCTCTGGCGCACTTTGATTTCCCCGCCGCGCTGGATACCATTGGTATCGGCGCATTCAGCTTCTGCACGGCTCTGGAAAGTGTGGATCTTCCCGAGGGCCTTGTCCACATCGATGACGATGCCTTCCAGATGTGTACGGCTCTGCAGCGCATCCGCATCCCGGCCAGCGTCACCGAGATCGGCAGCGGCGCGCTGAGCTTCAACGGCGAGACGGAAGCCGAAATTGTTACCCCCGGCGGCTCCTACGCCGAGCAGTGGGTAAAGGATAATCTGTAAAAGGCAGGCACCCCCGACCTGGAGTCGGGGGTGCCTTTTTACTTTTTCTCGCTGGCGTTTTTCCAGTGGGTGTAGCTATAGCCATCGGGCAGCGGCACGGCGTAGCCCGGTACCGCCAGATCCAGGATCTGTTTCGCCACCGTCCCGTAGTGGGCCCGGAAGTGGACGGAGGACTTGACCACGATGAAGCGCTGCTCCTCTGGGTCGAGACCGCAGCAGCGCATGACTTCCATGTCATAGGGCTGAGTACGCAGCGTGGTAATGATGACGTGGTTGCCGCCAATATTGACGGTGGCGGCCTTGCCGATGTCAAAAAGCATACCCCTGCTCATAACACCGTGGTTGCGGTACTTGCCGTGGCTCAGATGCTCCACAAGACCCTCCACCTCCAGCGGTTCCCCGGAGTAGGCGGGGTCGTAGAGCGCACCCAGCCGGAGCTGCACCCGGTTGCCAACCCCCGCCGCCATACAGGCCTTTACGCTCTCCGGGTCGCAGATCATCACCACCGCGCCGCCGCAGATACCCCGCTCCAGTATGCGGCGCAGAATATGCGTCGTCTCCCCCATGCCGCCGGCGCCGGGGTTGTCGGAAGCATCCGCCAAAACGATGGGGCCCTCGGCGGCCTTTTCCACGATGTCCAGCGCCTCGTCCAGCGCCATGTACTTTCGCTTCAGCGTCTCCCGGCCCTCCCATATGGCCCGGCCCAGCTCGTCCGCGATTTCCTGGGCCTGCGCCTTGTCACCATCGGTTACCACCAGCACGGACATACCCATCTCGTCCACATTGGAAGGGAAAAAGCCATGGCAGACACGCACGCAGCAGACACCCGGCCGCATTTCATACGCTCTTGCCATATCGTGAAACTTTTTGATCTCGGGAAATTCGCTGGGGAACAAAGGCAGCAGGTAGGGCACATAGCGGTAGCCCAGCTGGGGGTTCAGCCGACCGCGGAGGGTCTCCGCCAGGATGGTGGCACCGAGTTTTCCGGTGGCGTAACTGTCCGTATGGGGATACTTTTCGTAGGCTACCAGAGCGCTGGCATTATCCGCCATCTTTCGGGTGATGTTTCCATGGAGGTCCAGCGTTACCACGATGGGAACGGCGTCACCGACGATCTCCCGCAGCAGGGCCACAAAGTCACCTTCGGCGTCCGGATGCCCTTCGGCCACCATAGCCCCATGCAGCGCCAGGAGAACGCCGTCGAAGGGCCCCTGTTCCTCCAGGCTGCGCCGGATGGTGGACTCCGCCAACTCATAGACCTCCGACGTGACCGCAGCGCTTGGCTCGGTGACCAGTTCAAAGGAGGGCACCAGCTCAAAGTCCGGGTAGGACTGAAACACCTCTATAAATCCGCCCAGTTCATCCGTTATGCCGCTGTGGGCCTGCAGGACATCCGCCCCGAAGCGACAGGCAAAATTCCGGAACGCCTGCAGATCCGCAGGGATGGGGGAATAGCTGTTTGTCTCGTGCTTGAACTGGGCCAGCAAAACTCTTTTATGCATCTTCCACACCTGTTTCCCTTCCTGTGTCTGCCCCCATTTTAGCACCATGTCACCACTGTGTAAATGAAAAAGACCTCCGACAGCGTCGGAGGTCTTTTTATTGCTTTTTGTCTGCTCAGGCCTGGTAGCCATGGGCCTTTTCCAGAACCATGTCCTTCACCTTCATGAGCCGGACCTTGGTGGAGTTTTCGTTCTCCGCCAGCTTCATGGTGATGTACTTGATGTTCTGGGAGAGATCGGGGATCATGACGTACTCCAGCGCGTTAACGCGGCGGCGGGTCTTCTCGATCTCCTGGGCCAGAAGCTGCATGGTCTTTTCTACCTGTGCCAGCTCCAGCATGTCCTCAAACACGCCGGAGAGGGCGGACATGGCGTCGTCCAGTTCGCCGGAGGTCTGGGCAAAGCCGTAGGGATAGATATCCCCGGCCTCGGCCGACTTGGTCTTGAACTCGTACACGGGTACATTGACGCTCATGACGTTGCGGAAGTCCATGCCCAGCTCCACACTCTGCCGGGGATACAGCAGACTCTGTTCCAGCATCTCGGGGGACATGACGGCGCTGGCCACGGAAAGGGCGCCGAAGGCCTCGGTGAGGCCATCCTCCACCTTCTTACGAAGCTGGCGGTTGCGGCGGACCACGTCCATGAACTGGCGCATAAGCTCATCACGCTTATCCTTGAGGAGCTTATGGCCGCGGCGGGCCGTTTTCAGTCGTCCCTTGAGCTGATTGAGGACCATTCTGGTCGGTGTAACAGTTGCCATTTACTAATCACCTCACGCATCCGGGCGCTTTGCGCGCCCGGTGTCTGGGATCGGACGACTCCGATTACTTACGGGGCAGGTACTTCTCGATGAACTCGGGCTTGATACGCTTGAGCTCACGCTCGGGCAGGATGCTCAGGAGTTCCCAGCCGATGGTCAGCGTCTCCTCGATGCTGCGGTTGGTCTCGTTGCCCTGGGAAACATACTGCTGCTCAAAGGCGTCGGCAAACTTGGCGTAGAGCTTGTCGTCGTCGGAGAGGGCAGCCTCGCCCAGAATGGTCATGAGCTCCTTGGCTTCCTTGCCGCGGGCATAGGCGGCGAAGAGCTGGTTCATGGTGCCGGCATGGTCGGCGCGGGTCTTGCCCTCGCCGATGCCCTTGTCCTTCAGACGGCTCAGGCTGGGGAGCACGTCCACGGGGGGCACCAGACCCTTACGGTACAGGTCACGGCTGAGGATGATCTGGCCCTCGGTGATGTAGCCGGTCAGGTCGGGGATGGGA
>SVLG01000079.1 GCA_015068055.1 Oscillospiraceae bacterium
GGACGGAGCCCGGCTGGAAGGGGCTTTCGTTGGAGCCGCAGCAGAGAACCACATCTGCCAGATTGGCCGCCGGGGACTTCATGAAACGGGTTATGAGAATGGATTTGATCCCCAGTCTTTTGGCCAGTTCCAGAATCTGAACACCGACGGTGGTGGCACCGGAGTAGGAGAAGAGGACGATGATATCGCCGGGGTCCATGGTGGCCACGGCAGAAAGCTGGCTGTGCGAATCCGCAACGGCCTGAAACTTGTTGCTCACCGTGGAAAAGAGCTGGGCGCAGGCACTGGCCATGACCATGCTGCCGCCGCTGCCGAAACAGATGACACGTCCGGCCTCTTCGAAAAGCTCCAGAGCCTGTTCCACGCTCGCCGGAGACAGCAATTCCATGGTCTGCCGGACTGCATTCTGAGCCAGAGAAGCTACCTCGGCACGGCGGCTTACGGGAGAGTCGGCGGAGATGCTGTCGTCGCTGCTTTGTCTGGCGGTGGCGGCGCCCTTGGCAAGCTCGATCTTGAAGGCGTTAAAGCCCTTCAGCTCAAGACTGCGGCAAAAGCGGGAAACGGTGGCATCGGCCACGCCGCATTCCTCGGCCAGCTGCGTGATGGACATGAACTGCACCTGCGTGTTGGCCGTCAGCACAAAGTCGGCCACCTTCCGCTCGGCGGCGGGCAGGTCGTGATAGGCAATGTGTATGCGCTCAATAATGTCTATGTCTTCGGGCATCGCTTACCTCAATCATTCACCGAGGATTTCGGTCATCATCTGATCCACAAGAATCAGGCAGCGGGGCACATGGAAGGGACCCTTGAAGGTGCTGCCCTTGCAGGCGGGCTGGGTGGGCTGGCCGTCCCGGCGCAGATAGCCGTACCATTCGCCGTACTCATCGGCAAAATAGGTCTTGCAGTAATCCAGCACCTGATAGAAGATGTCCAGATACTTCTCGTCCCGGGTGTCCCGGTAGATCATCATGGCGGCGATGAGAGCCTCGTTATGGGGCCACCAGAGCTTCATGTCGTGCTCATAGGCTTCGGGAGGATTGCCGAGGCAGTCCTTGAAGTAGAGAATGCCGCCGTACTCGTGGTCCCAGCCCATGCTGAAGGCCATGTCAAAGACGTTGATGGCCTTGGCGTGGAGTTCCTTGTCGCCGATGTCGTTGGCGTAGTCCATGAGGAACCAGGAACACTCGATGTCGTGGCCGGGGTTCACCATGCGGCCCTCGGTGACGTCCAGACGGGCGGTGCCGTCGGGAGCCACGTTCTCCAGCGTGCAGCCCAGCTCGGGCTTCACATGGTAGTTGAAGATGTCCGCCACGCACTCTCTGGCGCGCTCATCGTAGACATGGCGCATCTCGGGATCGACGCGCTTCATGACGCCGGTGACGTTGAGGATGATCATGGGGATGCCGAGGCTGCGGCCGGCGCGGGTGGACTTGGGACCCATGCCGGCGGGGTCGGCCATGCCGTGGTTCAGGTTCCAGTACATATCATAGGCACGGCGGGCGCGCTCCAGGTGCTCCCGCTCGCCGGTGATGCCGTAGTACTCGGCGTTGGCGATGCAGTAAAAGGCCTCGGAGAAGCAGTAGCGGCGCTGACGCAGGGGGGTGCCGTCAGCCTCCACGGTGAAGTAAAGGCGGCCGTTGGCCTCGCGGTTGACGCAGTGCTCCTCAAGGAAGTCGATGCAGCTCTTGGAGGCCTTCAGCCACTCTTCCTTCACGCCGTAGACATGGCAGAGATAGGCATAGGTCCAGCCGCAGCGACCCTGCATCCAGACACTCTTGTCGGTGGAGTAGACCTGACCGGTGCGGTCGAGGCAGGTGGTGACGCCGCCATGAACGCCGTCCATGCCGTTTTTCAGCCAGAAATCCGCCACACCGGTAAGCTGATTGCGAATCCACTGGCGCTCGGCCAGAAACTTTTTGCGATCCATATGGAAAACCTCCTGTTTATTTATCGATCTTTATGTTACAATGAATCCATCCTTTTCGGGAGGGATATAAATGTTTCGTAATCTTTTCAAGCCGGACAGTTCCCTGCTTATCACCATGAACTGGATCACCGACTGCATCTTCCTCAGCCTGTTCTGGCTGCTGGGCTGCTTCGGTGTGGTGACCGCGGGTGCGTCCTTCGCCGCTCTTTATGACGCCGCATACCGCACCTACCGGCAGAGTGAGAGAAATTCGTGGCAGCGCTTCCTGTATGTGTTCCGCAGCAATCTCAGGGCGGGAATCGTGCCGACGCTTCTGCTTCTGGCGGCTTTCTGGGGTCTTCTCAAGGGGGGTGTTGCCCTCTGGAACCTTGCGGTGGCCGGAAACCTTTCCTGGGCGCTCTTTGCGGCCGGGGCGCTGCTGGCTGTGCTGGGGCTGGGGGTGCTGAGCGTTTTGTTTCCGCTGCTCTCCCGCTTTGAAAACGGTCTCAGTACTCTTTTGAAGAACACGCTGCTGCTCGCTCTTGCGAATCTTCCCCGGACGCTGGCTCTGGGCGTACTCAATGCCGGGGCAATCTTCCTTTGTGTCCGTTTCGTGTTTCCGTTCTTTTTCCTGCCGGCGCTGGCTTCCCTGCTGGGAAGCCTCCTGCTTGAGCCGATGTTTAAGCCGTATATGTAAGCCGCAGGGCACGCCCACGGGGGCGTGCCTTTTTTATATCAGGGCGGGGATGCGCCCGGCCAGCGCCGTGGCCAGAGTTTCGTGGCCCTTTTTCGTCAGGTGCATATAGTCCACGGTGTTGAACTCGCAGCCAAGCGCCTGGGCGTCGAGAAAGTGGCAGCCGATGAGTTCACACTGTTCTTTATAATAGTGCGCCAGCTCCCGGGACTTTTCCACGCAGCAGGCTCCCATGGTGGCGCCTACGGCGCTTGCGGGCATGCCCTCGCCGATGTGGGGCGGGGCGATGACGAGAATGTTGGGTTTCTTATCCCCCCAGCATTCGGTGGCCATGGCCTTTTTCACCAGCCTCCCCATGCCGATGGCCACGCAGGCGGCGCTGGCGGCAAAACGTTCCTTCACGTCGTTGGTGCCCAGCATAATCACCAGCAGATCCACAAACTCGTGGCTCTTGAGACAGGGGGTAATATATTGGAGAGCGCTGAGACCCTCGTGGATGGGATCGTCAAAGCAGGTGGTGCGGCCGGAAAGCCCCTCCTCCACCACAAGATAATCCTCTCCCAGCAGAGACTGCAGGCGGCGCGTCCAACGCTCATCTTCGTTGAAGCGGATGCCGCCGTCGGCACAATCGGCCGGATCGGCGCAGTAGCCGTGGGTGTTGGAATCGCCCAGACAGACAATATGCTTTTTCATGGAAAACCTCCTCCGCTTCGTTTCATTTAGAATACCATTTTTTCGTTATCCGTCAAGGGAAAGAGGGCACTTTCGGCAGGATGTACGAAAGGGAAGGGGTACTTTTGTGCGGCTTGGAAAAAATTTTCAAAATTGACAAAATACATGAAAATCTCTTTCGAAAGTCGTTGACAAGTTCCGTTTCATCCTGTAAAATTCAAAGCATAAAAGTATGGTTATCTGGCCGTACAATTAAAAGTAATTAAAACAAGGAGAATGTACAATGAAGAAGCTTACTGCCCTTCTGCTGGCCGTTGTCATGGTTCTCTCTCTGACTGCCTGCTCCGTCGAGAAGACCGAGGCTCCTGCCGCTGCTCCCGAAGCTCCCGCTGCTGCTCCCGAGGCTGCTCCTGAGGCTGCTCCCGCTGAGCCCGCCGAGCCCACCGCCGCTTCCGAAATCACCCTGTGGACCTACCCCATCGGCAAGTGGGGCGATCAGGCCACTGTGGATGAGCTGATGGCCGGCTTCGAGGCCGCCACCGGCATCAAGGTTGCTGTTGAGTACCTCGACTACCAGACCGGCGACGACAAGGTCAACACCGCCATCGAGGGCGGCGTGGCCCCCGACGTCATCATGGAAGGTCCCGAGCGTCTGGTCGCCAACTGGGGTGCCAAGGGCGTCATGGTCGACATCGCTGACCTCTACGACGACGCTGCCAAGGCCAACCTGATCCCCTCCGCCATGGCTGACTGCTTCCTGGGCGAGTCTGCCTACGAGTACCCCCTCTGCGTCAACGCTTTCTGCATGGGTATCAACAAGACCGTCTTCGAGGCTGCCGATGCCATGCAGTACATCAACGAAGAGACCCACACCTGGAAGTCCGTTGATGACTTCATCGCTGCTATGGATGCTGTCTATGCCCACACCGGCAAGCAGGTCGGCGCCGTCTTCTGCGGCGGCCAGGGCGGCGACCAGGGCACCCGCGAGCTGGTCAAGCACCTCAAGGGCGGCTCCTTCACCAACCCCGAGCACACCGAGTACACCTGGGCTTCCGAGGAGAACATCGAGGCTCTGACCTTCCTGGCTAACTGGGATGCCGTCGAGTTCGATCCCTCCATCGTCGGCGGCGACGAAATCGCCCTCTTCTACAACGGCACTCTGAACGTTGCTTTCTGCTGGAACGCTGCTCAGCAGACCAACCCCAACACCGCTAACACCGGCGCCGGCCTGACCGCCAACGGCGACGAGATCATGTACATGGCCTTCCCCGCTGACGACGTTGCTGACGTTCGTCTGGGCTGCCAGAACTACGGCTTCGGCATCTTCAACACCGGCGACGAGTCCAAGATCCTCGCTGCCAAGGAGTTTATCAAGTACTTCTGCGCTGGCGAAGGCGCTCCCGCTGCTGTCCGCGCTACCAACAACTTCCCCGCTGACATGACCATCGAGGGTGTTTACGAGGGTCACGAGGCTGAGGAAATCCTGAACAGCTACAATGCCAACATGCTGCCTCTGGCTGCTGACTACTACCAGGCTACCACCGGTTGGGCTGAGGCCCGTACCTGCTGGTGGAATATGCTGCAGGAAGTCGGCGCTTCCGATGGCACCGCTGAGACCATCACCGGCATCGTTGAGAAGTGGGCTGCTCAGGCCAATGGCCAGTAATTCCTTACGGCATTACATCACCTGACTTAAAAAGCCCCTCCCCCCTTCGAGGGGAGGGGCTTTCTTCCCAGTGATTACGGTAATAGTGAATAGGTGAGCCGTCTGCGTTCGGCATCGGCGGGATGGGGACGGTTCATTTATTCACTATTCACGATTACCATAAAGAGAAAGTTTGAGAGGAGAGGATATCCTTGGCTAACAAAAACACGCTGCTGGCCAGAAACCGCAAGCTGATGATACGGGAAACCGTTACATCATATTTGTTTCTGGCTCCCTTTCTGGTCTTCTTCATCATGTTTGTCGTCTACCCCATGTTCATGTGCGTCTACACCTCTTTCTTCGACGCCACCATGGGCAGAGAAGACGTGTTCGTTGGTTTCCAGAACTATGTGACGCTGTCCAATGACCCCATCTTCTGGAAGGCTCTCTGGAACACCCTGATCATCGTTCTGGTGTCCGTGCCTGTTACCTGCGCCTTCTCCCTGTGGGTGGCCTCCGTCATCAGCAAGATGCCTGTGGCGGCTACCTCCCTCTTCCGCTGCATCTTCTATCTGCCTGTGGTTACCGGCTCCGTGGCCGTCACCATGGTCTGGAAGTGGATGTACAATAACTACTACGGCATCTTTAACTACATCGGTACCCAGACCGGCCTCATTGAGAACAACATCAACTGGCTGGGCGATCCGAAGTATGCTCTGGGCTGCATCATCCTCATCCTGCTGACCACCTCCGTGGGCCAGCCCATCGTCCTTTACGTCTCCGCTCTGGATAACGTGGACAAGTCTCTGGTGGAAGCCGCCGAAGTGGACGGTGCCAACTCCCGTCAGGCCTTCTGGAAGATCAAGTGGCCCCAGATGATGCCCACCACCCTGTACATTCTGGTCATCACCACCATCAACTCCTTCCAGTGCTTTGCGCTGATCCAGCTGTTGACCAACGGCGGCCCCAACAACGCCACCATGACCATCATGTACTACATCTACCACAACGCCTTCCGACTGTACCGCTACGGTTACGGCAATGCCATGGGTGTCATTCTCGCCATCATCATTGCCATCCTGTCTGCGATCCAGTTCAAGATGGGCCAGGAAAAGTAAGGAGGTAGTGTGATGAATACTCAGGATCGTCTGGACAGAACCGCTCGTATCGAGCGCATCAAGCACATCCTTTCCTACGCCGCCATCATCATTCTGGCTGTGCTCTTTACCTTCCCCCTTTACTGGATCATCACCGGCGCTTTCAAGACCAAGCAGGATATCATGTCCGTGGCTCCCGTGTGGGTTCCCACGGAGTGGGTGATGACCAACTTTGAGAACCTGATGAGCAAGCGCAGCGCGCCTCTCTTTGACATGACTCTCGGCGGCTGGGCCATCAACGCTTTCGGTTACACCTTCAAGACCGCCGGTATCACCATTACCGGCCCCACGGTGCCCGCTGCCATCCGCTGGTTGGTGAACACCGTGTTTATGTCCGTGAGCTCCATGCTCATCACCTGTCTTACCGCCGCCATGGCCGGCTATGCTCTGGCCAAGAAGCGCTTCTACGGCCGCGCCCTGATCTTCTCTCTGATCGTCTGCGCCATGGCCCTGCCCAAGCAGGTTATTCTGATCCCCATGCTCCGCGAGATGGGCGCTCTGGGCCTTTACGACACCATCTGGGCCGTGATTTTCCCCATTGTTGGTTGGCCCTTCGGCGTCTTCCTCCTCAAGCAGTTTGCTGAGGGCGTTCCCACCGAGATGGTGGAGGCCTGCCGCATCGACGGCGCCAACGAATGGCGCACCTTTACCGACGTCATCTTCCCCATGATCAAGCCCGGCGTCGGCGCCTGCGCCATTTTCACCTTCATCAACTCCTGGAACGACTACTTCATGCAGCTCATCATGCTGACCTCCAGCAAGAACCTGACCATCTCCCTCGGTATTGCCACCATGCAGGGCGAGAACGCCACGGACTTCGGTCTGCTGATGGCCGGTGCTGCGCTGGCCTCCGTGCCCATCATCATCGTCTTCCTGGTGTTCCAGAAGTACTTTACCAAGGGTATCACCATGGGCGCCGTCAAGGGCTGAGGAACGGCATATGATCCTTGCAAAAAACGAAACGGCTGCGGA
>SVLG01000080.1 GCA_015068055.1 Oscillospiraceae bacterium
GGGCATGAGGATGTTCTGGACCATCTTGACGGTCTTCTCGGGGCCTTCCAGCTTGGTCTCAACAACGGCGTCCTCGGCGGTAGCCCAGTCGGCGGGCACGTCGATCTTCACGTAAGCGGTGGCGCCGGCGTCGATGGCGGCCCAGTTCTTCTCAACGACGTCCATACCCTTCTTCATGTAGGACTTCTTGGCGGCGTCCTTCATGTACTGGATGGCCTCAGCCTCGGGCAGAACCTTGGCGAGGGAGAAGAAAGCGGACTGCAGGATGGTGTTGGTGCGCTTGCCCATGCCAACCTTCTGAGCCAGGTCGATGGCGTTGATGGTGTAGAGCTGGACATTGTTGCGGGCGATGTAACGCTTGGCCTCGGCGTTCAGGTGGTGGCCGAGCTCTTCAGCGTTCCACTGGCAGTTGATCATGAACACGCCGCCGGCCTTGACGTCCTGGACCATGGGGAAGCCCTTGACGATGTAGGAGGGGTTGTGGCAGGCCACGAAGTCAGCCTTGGAGATGTAGTAGGGGCTCTTGATGGGCTTGTCGCCGAAGCGCAGGTGGCTGATGGTCACGCCGCCGGTCTTCTTGGAGTCGTACTGGAAGTAGGACTGGATGTACTTGTCGGTGTGGTCGCCGATGATCTTGGTGGAGTTCTTGTTGGCGCCGACAGTGCCGTCACCGCCCAGACCCCAGAACTTGCACTCGATGGTGCCGGCAGCAGCGGTGGAGGGAGTCTCTTCCTTGCTCATCTCGGGCAGGGAGAGGAAGGTCACGTCGTCAACGATACCGACGGTGAACTGACGCTTGGGCTCGGCCTTCTTCAGCTCTTCGTACACGGCGAAGACGGAGGAAGGAGGAGTATCCTTAGAGCTCAGACCGTAACGGCCGCCGATGATGGTGGCCTCGCGGCCGGCGTTGGCGAAAGCGGTCACGACGTCCAGGTAGAGAGGCTCGCCCAGAGCGCCGGGCTCCTTGGTGCGGTCGAGGACGGCGATCTTCTTGGCGGTCTCGGGGATGGCAGCCAGGAGCTTGTCAGCGCGGAAGGGACGGTACAGGCGGACCTTCACGAGGCCGACCTTCTCGCCCTGAGCGGTGAGGTAGTCGATGACTTCTTCGGCGACGTCGCAGAAGGAGCCCATGGCGACGATGACGCGGTCAGCGTCGGGAGCGCCGTAGTAGTTGAAGAGCTGGTAGTTGGTGCCGAGCTTGGCGTTGACCTTGGCCATGTTGGCTTCCACGATCTCGGGCAGAGCGTCGTAGTACTTGTTGCAGGCCTCACGGTGCTGGAAGAAGATGTCGCCGTTCTCGTGGGAACCGCGCATCACGGGATGCTCGGGGTTCAGAGCGCGGTCGCGGAAAGCCTTAACGGCCTCGAAGTCGACCATGTCGGCCAGGTCTTCGGTATCCCAGGCTTCGACCTTCTGGATCTCATGAGAGGTACGGAAACCATCGAAGAAGTTCAGGAAGGGAACGCGGCCCTGGATGGTGGACAGGTGGGCAACGGCGCCCAGGTCCATGATCTCCTGGATGTTGGTCTCGGCCAGCATGGCGAAACCGGTCTGGCGGCAGGAGTAAACGTCGCTGTGGTCACCGAAGATGCTCAGCGCATGGCCGGCCAGGGTACGGGCGGAAACATGGAAGACGCAGGGCAGCAGCTCGCCGGCGATCTTGTACATGTTGGGGATCATGAGGAGCAGACCCTGGGAGGCGGTGTAGGTGGTGGTCAGGGCACCGGCGTTGATGGAGCCGTGTACAGCGCCGGCGGCGCCAGCCTCGGACTGCATCTCGGAAACCTTGACGGTGGTGCCGAACACGTTCTTGCGGCCCTGAGCTGCCCACTGGTCCACGTAGTCAGCCATGGGGCTGGACGGGGTGATGGGGAAGATGGCGGCCACTTCGGTAAACGCGTAGGACACGTGGGCGGCAGCGGTATTGCCGTCCATGGAAAGAAGTTTTCTTGCCATTGTTTCATCTCCTATAAAAAATAAAATTAAGACGCGCGAAGCATGTATGACAAATGTCACACACAAAGTCAGTTTAGCATGAAAAGCGACAGATGTAAAGCCCTTTAACGGTTAATTTTAGCGCTCTGTGACTGGAAAAAGAAAAGCACTTGTGCTTTTTAATTATGTGTAATATAATAAGCTGTCAAATCATCGAAAGGAAGAAGCGTTATGGTCAAACTTGCAAACGACAAGGGCTCCATCCATATTTCCACGGACGTGTTCACCTGGCTGGCCGGTGATGCCGCTACCCGCTGCTTCGGTGTCAAGGGCATGGCGGCTCTCAGCAAGGAGAGCGGCCTTGTGCAGCTGCTGCGCCGTGAATCCATGACCAAGGGTGTCTCTGTCCGGCCGCTGGACGATAACGGCATTGCCATTGATCTGCACATCGTGGTGGATCACGGCGTGAATCTGGCAGCCCTGTGCGAGAGCATCCGCAACGAGGTCAGCTATAAGGTCTCCTCTTCCACGGAGGTGCCTGTGCGCCGTGTCGATGTATATATAGATTCCATCGTGATGGATTAAGGGGGAACCTAACGTGAGAACAAGAATCAGCGGCGCCGATTTTGCGGAGATGATCTGCGCAGCGTCGCTTGCGTTGACGGCTCAGCGTGAGCCCATCAATAAGCTCAATGTCTTTCCCGTGCCCGACGGCGACACGGGTACCAATATGTCCCTGACGCTCTCCGCAGCAGCCAAGGCGCTGGAGAGCAGCGGCCAGCTGCCTCTGGGCGAGGCGGCCAATCTCTGCTCCAATGCCCTTTTGCGGGGTGCCCGGGGCAACAGCGGCGTGATTTTGTCCCTGCTGTTCCGCGGTCTGGCCAAGAGTCTCAAGGGCAAGGCCGACTGTGACGCGGCCGAGTGGGCCAAAGCCATGCGCGAGGGCGTGGACGCTGCCTATTCCGCCGTGATGAAGCCCGCCGAGGGTACCATCCTTACCGTCTCCCGCCGTCTGGCCGAGATGGCGGTGGAGGCCAGCGCCGCCTGCGGCGATGTGGAAGAGGTACTGCAGGCTGCCATCGAGTGCGGTCGCGAGACCCTGGCCGCCACCCGCGAAATGAACCCCGTGCTCATGAAGGCGGGTGTGGTGGATGCCGGCGGCAAGGGCTGGCTCGTCATTGTGGAGACCATGCTGGAGCAGCTGAGGGGTGAGTTTGTCCGCCCGGAGATCGGCGAGGAGCGGGAAAGCGCGGACTTCGCCGCCTTTGAGGACGAGGAGATCACCTTTACTTACTGCACCGAGTTCATCGTCGGCCGTGAAACCGACCGCGACTGCGCGCTGATCCGGGCCTTCCTGGAGAGCATCGGCGATTCGCTGGTGTTTGTGGAGGACGATGAGATTATCAAGGTCCATGTCCATACCGATCAGCCCGGCGAGGTGCTGACCCAGGCCCTGCTCTACGGCCCACTGCAGACCGTGAAGATTGAGAATATGCGAAACCAGCATACCACTCTCGCTCAGGGTGCGGCTCCGGCGGAAAAGGCCGAGCCGGAATTTGCCGAGGCGGAGAAGGACGTGGGCTTTGTGGCTGTCTGCGCCGGCGAGGGTCTTTCCGAACTCTTCACCACGCTGGGCTGCGACCGGGTGGTCACCGGCGGCCAGACCATGAACCCCTCCACCGATGACATTCTCTCTGCCGTCAACCGCACTCCCGCCGAGACGGTCTTTGTCTTCCCCAACAACAAGAACATCATCATGGCCGCCGAGCAGTGCATGGCGCTGACGGAGAAGAAGGTCGTGGTGGTGCCTACCCGTACCGTGCCCCAGGGCATTTCCGCTCTGGCTTACCGCAATCCCGACCTCTCCGTGGAAGACATGGCGGAGGAGTTTATGGAGAGCGCACAGCGCGTCCATACCGCCCTTGTCACCTACGCCGCCCGGGATTCCTCCTTCGACGGCCACAATATCCGCGCCGGTGAGTATCTGGCGCTGATGGACGGGGCGCTGCTGGGCAGCTTCACCAATCTTCCCACCCTGCTCAAGGAGCTGAACTGGGCGCTGGAGGAGCTGGAACCCGAATTCCTCACCGTGTACTACGGCGAGAACGTGGAGGAGAGCGAGGCCGGTCAGGTGGTGGAGAGTCTGCAGGACTGCTTTGCCGAGGCTGAGGTATCTCTCGTCAACGGCGGTCAGCCCGTGTACTACTACATGATCTCCGCCGAGTAAAAAACCGTCAGGGCCCGCTGACCGAAAGCCAGCGGGCCTTTTAAAAAACATAGGATTAAAGATATGCAGGTTAAAGAAAGACTCCCGCTGAAAAGGATATTGCTTGGGGCTGCAGTGCTTCTGGCGCTGCTGCTGATCGTGGTGCTGGCCTTCCCCAACCCCGCCGTGCAGGAGCCGGAGGCCACGCCGCCGCCCACACCGGCCCCCACACCCCGGCCGACACCCGCGCCCGCCGCGGCGACACCGGAGCCGGAAATCTATCGGCCGGACAATATCTATTACCAATACGACCCCGCCCTCTTCGTCACCGATGAGCGCGGGCGCATCACCTATACCGGCGAGGGCTACACCTCCCTGACGGGCATCGATGTCTCCGAGCACCAGTATGATATCAACTGGCAGCAGGTGGCCGCCGACGGCATCGACTTTGCCATCATCCGCAGCGGCTACCGCGGCTACAGTGCCGGCTCTCTCAACGAGGACAAGTACTTCCGTCAGAACATGGACGGCGCCACTGCTGCGGGCCTTCCCATCGGCATCTACTTTTTCTCTCAGGCCACCTCTGTCCGGGAGGCCCGGGACGAGGCCAACTATGTCCTTGACCAGATTAAGGACTATAATGTGACGCTGCCCGTGGTCTACGATCTGGAGATCCTCGGCCAGAACTACCGTACTTACAACATGAGCCGCCGCACCATCTACGAGTGCGCCCGGGCCTTCTGCGACACCGTGCGCGAAGCCGGGTACGAGCCCATGATCTATATGACCCAGTACCTGGGCTACCAGAAGTATACCCTCCGTGAGCTGACGGACTACGGTTTCTGGTTTGCCGAGTACTATGTGAACTATCCCAGCTTTGTCTATGACTTTGAGATCTGGCAGTATTCCGACACCGGCCGGGTGGCCGGCGTCAACGGCAACGTGGATCTTGACCTCTGGCTGGTACCGGAGGAGTAAGGAGAACCATGTCTGCAAGGGAACTCTGGCCCGGCGGCCCTTTGTACGAGGGTGAGGGCATACAGACGGACGCACTGGCCCTGGCGGATTTCGCCGGGGCCGCTCGTGTGCTGCGCGCGGCGGATCTGGGCTGCGGCTGCGGCATACTGCTGCTGCTTTTGGCGGAGCGCTTCCCGGATGCACAGCTCTGCGGCGTGGAAATACGGCCGGGGGCTGCGGAGCGGGCCGGGGCGAACCTTCGTATAAACGGCTTTGCGGAGCGCTGCCGTGTGTTTACGGCGGATTTTCGCGCAGAGCCGCTGCCCAAAAACAGCTGTGATCTGGTGCTTTCCAACCCGCCGTACTTTGCACCCGGCCGTGGGCTTTGCTCCCCGGATGCCGATAAGGCTCTTATGCGGCAGGAGAGCGCCACAGTGGAGGAACTGTGTGCGGCGGCAGCACCCATGCTGCGCCATCTGGGGCGCTTCTGCGTGGTTTACCGGCCGGAGCGGCTCTATGAGCTGATGTGCGCCATGGACGGAGCGGGTCTTGCGCCCAAGCGCCTGCGCCTTGTGCAGGGGCGGGCGGAGAGCGCCCCGGCGCTTGTGCTGCTGGAAGGGCGCAAAGGGGGAAAGGCGGGCCTTAAAATCGAGCCGCCGCTGATTCTGAACGACAGTGCAGGCCGCTCCTCGGCGGAGTGGCAGCGCATTACCCATTGGGGGGAAGGAGCGAACACATGAGCGGAATACTCTATCTGGTGGGTACGCCCATCGGCAATCTGGGGGACTTTTCGCCCCGGGCGGCAGAAACGCTGCGCAGCGTGGACTTTGTGGCAGCGGAGGATACCCGTGTGACCCTTAAGCTCATGAACCACTTTGACATCCACCGTCCGCTGATCAGCTACTACGAGCATAACAAGATCGAGAGCGCTGCCGTAATTATATCCCGGCTTCTGGCGGGGGAGAGCTGCGCTCTTGTGACCGACGCGGGAATGCCCGCCATCTCCGACCCCGGCGAGGATCTGGTGCGCCAGTGCGCGGCCAACGGCATCACCGTAGCCAGCGTGCCCGGCCCCAGCGCCGTGGTGACGGCTCTGGCCATGTCGGGGCTGCCCACCCAGCGCTTTACCATGGAGGGTTTTCTCTCCACCTCCGGCAAGAGCCGCCGGGAGCATCTCAGCTCCCTGAAGGAAGAAAAGCGCACCATGGTCATCTATGAAGCGCCCCACAAGCTGGTGGAAACGCTGAAGGATCTGCTGGATACCCTGGGTGACCGGGACGTATCCCTCTGCCGGGAACTGACCAAGCTCCATGAGGAGGTTGTCCGCACTACCCTCGCGGCAGCCTATGAGAAGTATAAGGCCGAGCGGCCCCGGGGCGAGTTCGTGCTGGTGATCCGGGGTGCGCCGGTGGAAAAAGGGCCGCGGCTTTCGCTGGATGAGGCCATGGAGATATTGAACCGTTACCGCGCCGAGGGAAAGAGTCTCAAGGAAGCGGCCAAGCTGGCGGCGAATGAGAGCGGTCAGAGCAAGAACGATTTGTACCACGCAGCGCTGGTACTGGAGAAAGAGGAAGAATGAAACTGAAAGCACTTTTCACCGCCCGGGATATGACCGAGGGCGCCCCCTGGAAGCGTATCGCCGAGTTTGCGGTGCCCATGCTGCTGGGCAATCTGGCCCAGCAGCTCTACAACACCGCCGACACCGTCATCGTCGGCATCTATGTGGGCGACAATGCCCTTTCCGCCGTGGGCAGCGCCTCGCCCAT
>SVLG01000081.1 GCA_015068055.1 Oscillospiraceae bacterium
CAGTCCGCAGCCGCACCAACTCTGGCGGTAGAGGCCGTATTCGTGGCTGAGGGCGATGGAGCGGCGGTAGCCGTCCCGCTTCTTGAAGTCCGAGGGCAGCCAGAGACTTTTTCCGCCCTCCGCCAGGGCAAAGCCCAGCGTGTTAATAAGCTCGGCGTTTTTATGGGGGGAAACGGTGAGAGTGGTGGCAAAGTAGTCAAAGTCGTTCGCGTCCGCATAGTCCCGGGTCTTCCCAAGGCGCAGGGAGAAGCACTCGGTGCAGCGCGCGCCGCCCTCCACTTCCTGCTCCAGTCCGTCCGCCGCCGCCCAGAAGGCGGCTTCGTCCCGGTCGGGGACGATCAGCTCGACACCTTTGCCGAAGGGCGCGGTCTCCAGCAGACGGCGCTGCCAGTACAGGCGCTTTTCAAACTCCGCCTCCGGCAGGATACAGGGGTTATAGAAGAAAACCGTCACGTCGAAATACTGCGTGAGATATTCAAGACAGTAGCTGCTGCAGGGGCCGCAGCAGCTGTGGAGCAGCAGCCGCTTCCGCTCGCCGCCAAGGGCGCTGAGGACAGCTTCCAGCTCCTTCTGATAATTTCGTTTCACAGGCACCAAGCCTCCATTCTGCCGCCATTCTAACACAAAAACGTTGAAATGAAAAGCAAAGTAGGATATAGTGATAAAAAGACATATGAGGAGGCACGCCCATGGACCGCAGAAGCAAGGAAAACTACTACCTCGACATAGCCGACGCCGCCCTGAACCGCTCCACCTGTCTGCGCCGCAGGTACGGCGCCATTGTGGTGCGCGAGGACGAGATCCTTTCCACCGGCTACAACGGCGCGCCCCGCGGCCGCCGCAACTGCAGCGATCTGGGCTACTGCGCCCGTGAAAAGCTGAACATTCCCCGGGGCGAGCGCTATGAGCTCTGCCGCAGCGTCCATGCCGAAGCCAATGCCATCATCTCCGCCGCCCGCCGGGATATGCTGGGCGGCACCCTCTATCTGGTGGGGCGCGACGCCAGAAGCGGCGAACTTTTGAAGGATGCCACCCCCTGCGCCATGTGCCGCCGCCTGATCATCAATGCCGGCATTCAGAAGGTTGTGGCCCGCATCGGCGAGGATATCTATGACGTCACCGATGTGGATGAGTGGATTGAAAACGATGAAACGCTTACGCTGGGTTAAAACCCTGAAATAAATCAAAAGACCTGCTGCCATGCAGCAGGTCTTTTGATTTTACTGGCCGTAATAGGCGTTTTTTCCGTGTTTGCGGAGGTAGTGTTTGTCCAGCAGTTCCCGCTGCATGGGAGAAGTCTCCCCGCACAGAGCCAGCGTATGGAAGGCCATAAATGCCAGTTCCTCCAGCACCACGGCGTTATGGACGGCGTTATGGCAGTCCGTACCCCAGGCGAAGGGGCCATGGGAATAGACCAGAGCCGCGGGAATATCGTCCGGGGACTTGTCCCGGAAGGTCTCCACGATCACCTGACCCGTCTCCCACTCATATTCACCGGCGATCTCATCGGCGCGCATGGGGCGGGTGCAGGGGATCTCGCCGTAGAAATAGTCGGCATGGGTGGTGCCGTAGGCGGGGATGCCGCGACCGGCCTGGGCAAAGCTGGTGGCCCAGCGGGAATGGGTGTGGACAATGCCGCCGATGTTGGGAAAGGCGCGGTAAAGGGCCACATGGGTGGCCGTGTCAGAGGAGGGCTTCCACTTTCCCTCCACGCGCTCGCCGCTCTCCAGCGAGACCACCACCATGTCCTCCGCACTCATGTTTTCATAGGCCACGCCGCTGGGCTTGATGACCATAAGTCCGCTCTCCCGGTCCACGCCGGAGACATTGCCCCAGGTAAAGGTCACAAGACCGTGGGCAGGCAGCGCCAGATTGGCCGCGGCCACTTCTTTTTTAAGTTCTTCCAGCATACTCAGCCCTCCACCAGCGCCCGCTCCGCCTTCAGAAGAGCGGTGAAGCGCTGCATATAAGCGGCAAAGCCGGCAGCATCTGCCGCATCGGGCGCAAGGGTGCTGCTGCGCGCGGAAGCAAAGACGCGCTCGCGGAGATACTGCTCCAGCGTCTCGCCCTCGCTGCGCTGCATACGGTAGGCAGCCAGCAGCGCCATGCCGTAAGGCCCGCCCTCACCGGCAGTCTCCATACAGGTAACCGCCGCGCCGCAGGCCGCTGCCAGATAGCGCTGGCCTACACCGGGCGTCTTGAAGAGGCCGCCGTGGCCGGTAAGGGAATCGATGGCGACATTTTCCCCGGCAAGGATATCCATGCCCAGTTTCAGCGTGCTGAGGGAGGCATAGAGTTGGGCGCGGAAGAAATTTGCCAGCGTAAAGGCCGCGCCGCTTGTCCGGGTCACCAGAGGCTGTCCGGCGTCCAGATGGGTCACGCCCTCACCGGCGAGATAGTTGCACACGGTAACGCCGCCGCAGTCGGCATCGCCCTCCAGACTCTTCTCATAGAGTCTGGTGAAAAGATCGCCCATGGAGATTTCCGCGCCGCAGAGTTTTGCCGTTTCGGCAAGAAGCCCCACCCAGGCGTTGGAATCATTGGTGCCGTTGTTGCAGTGGACCATGGCCACAGGGCGGCCGTTGGGCGTGGTCACCATATCGATTTCCTCGTACACGGCGCTGAGTGGCCGCTCCAGCACCACCATGGCAAAGATAGAGGTGCCGGCAGAGACATTGCCGGTGCGCTCGCCCACGGCGTTGGTGGCCACCATGCCGGTGCCCGCGTCACCCTCGGCGGGGGCAAAGAGAATACCGGGGGTAAGAAGACCCTCCAGCAAAGCGGCACCCTCCTCCGTTAGGGCACCGGCTTCGTCGCCGGCGGTAAGCACCCGGGGCAGCAGCTCGCGAAGCGGACGGCTCAGGGCACCGCCTTCGAGACGGTGCTGCAGTTTATCCAGCATGGCTGCGTCATAGTCCAGTGTGGCGCTGTCGATGGGGAACATACCGGAGGCTTCACCCACGCCGACGGCGTTGACACCAGTGAGCATATAATGGACATAGCCGGCCAGCGTCGTGATATGGGCGATACGGCTCACATGCTCCTCGCCGTTGAGCACAGCCTGATAAAGATGGGCAATGCTCCAGCGCTGAGGGATGTTAAACTGCAGAAGCTCGGTAAGCTCAGCGGCAGCAGGGCCGGTGATGGTGTTCTGCCAGGTTCTGAAGGGGGTGAGCAGCTGCCAGTTTTCGTCAAAAGCCAGATATCCGTGCATCATGGCGGAAACGCCCATGGCGCCCACACGATCCCGCTCCGGAACCGCACGCAGTGCCGCACGCAGTCCCTGCCAGACCTCAGCAAGATCATAGGTCCATACACCGTTTTCAAAGCGGCTTGCCCATGTATAGTCGCCGGCACCCACAGGCTTGTGGCTGCGGTCGACAGAAACGGCCTTGATTCGGGTGGAGCCCAGCTCAATGCCAAGAAAAGTTGTATTCATATCCTATTCACCTTTTCAAATACCCAGGTTCTTTATCTGCATACTTACGGCCTCGACCATGTCGGGGCTGTTTTTCAGTTCATGGAGAAGCACCATATCGGGAGAGTGTGCCGCCGCCTCCTGCAGCAGACCGCGTATCTCTTCACCGCTGAGAACGCCGCTGCCCAGAATCACGTGGGAATCGTACTCGTCCAGCACCACACGCACACCGTAATCTTCCTTCGCCTCCCAGCTGGGAAGAGCTGCAATGGCGCTGTAATAAGGCTCGATAAAGCGGCCGTTGCGGAAATAGCAGGTTTCCTTCAGCGCACAGTCGGAAAGCTGCACGCCGCCGATGCGCGCCGCCGTTGCGGGATGGAGCAGGTTGCAGCGCAGCCATTGCATCGCAAACACCGCCGGATCTGCGCCGAACTTCTCCTCCAGCTCCCGCATGGCCGGCGTGATCTCGCCCTCGGTGAGGAAGAAAGCCCCGCGGCCATTTTCCCGCTCAAAACCGATGGCATGGAGCAGATGGTTGATGTCCCAGCCCAGCTTTACCTTGCCCATGGGGTCGTAAAGCTGTTCAAAAAGGAAGGCAAAGTCCTCAGCCGTCTGCAAGCCGTACTCCAGCCCGAAACCGGCGTTCTCCAGTTCGATCCGGGGAGAAGACTCCGTCAGAAGGCCCTCGTCCATAAGGTGGTTGAGGAAGTGCTGGATCATATATACCATGGCCTGTCGGATGTCGGCGCGGGAGATGCTGAAGTCCCACATACCGTCGATGGGGGCGTAGTCGATGAGATGATAGGTATAGCTCTGGGCACCCAGTGCAGAAGCGAGAGCATATTCCTGTGCCCAGCGGCGGAACATATGGCCGCCGGTAAGGTCGCCGTAATATTCGCGCACCGCTTCCAGCGAACCGAAGCGCTCGGTAAGCTCTGTAAAGGAATGCTTGGTGAGGAAGGACGTGGGATAGGCCCAGTAAGAACAGTGGACACGCTTGACGCAGAGCTTTTCCAGCTCACGTACCCATCTTTCTTTCCCGGCCTCGTCGGTGTAGAGCAGCTCAGAACGGGAAAGGATGTCATCCATATAGACCTCCGTACCCTCCACGCCCAGTGCGGCGCAGACTCCGGGCATGTTCGCGAGAGCCGACTCGCTCACATGTTCCCTTTTGAGCGTTGCAAACTGACGCATATCATATTACCTCCCGGTACGTTTTTCCTTTGATCATTCTAACATACAGGAGCCGAAAAGGAAAGTACCGTATATTCTTCTCATGAAAAAACAGCCCCTTGCCTTTCGGCAAAGGGCTGTTCTCATAAATTCAATCAGTCGGTCACGTAGGGCAGCAGAGCGACCTGACGGGCGCGCTTGACAGCCTCGGTGAGCTGGCGCTGATGGTAAGCGCAGGTACCGGTGGTACGGCGGGGCAGGATCTTGGCCCGCTCGCTGATGAACTTGCGCAGCTTGGCGGTGTCCTTGTAATCGATGAACTCGGACTTGTCGACGCAGAACTGGCAAACCTTCTTGCGCTTGTGGGGCTTCTGGGACTTATCGAAAGCCATGTTTCAAAACTCCTTTCATCGGTTTCAGAACGGCAGATCGCCGTCGGCCTCGTCGATCTCCTGGAAGGAGGAAGAGGCCTGGGCCCTCGCACTCTCAAAAGAGGAGCGGGAGGGGGCGCGGTAAGTGCCGGTGCTCTCACGGGGAGCATAGCCGCTGTCTTCCCGGGCAGCATTCTTGCTGTCGCCAAAGTAGACGTTCTCGGCCAGCACTTCAAAGCTGGTGCGCTTGTTGCCATCGCGGTCGGTCCAGTCTCTGGACTGCAGGCGGCCGGAAACGACAGCCATGCGGCCCTTGGCGAAATACTTGGACACGAACTCCGCAGTGTGGCGCCAGGCCACCACGTCAATAAAGTCAGTCTGCTTTTCGCCGGTCTCGCGGTTGCCGAAATCCCGATCAACCGCCAGGCGGAAAGACGCCACAGGGGTGCCGGTGCCGGTGGAACGCAGCTCCGGATCCTTGGTGAGGCGGCCCATAAGGACGATGTGATTCAGCATCTCGCTACCTCCGTCTTATTCGTAGCGCAGAGTGACGAGAGAACGCATGATGGTCTCGGTGTTGCGCAGCACACGCTCGAGCTCCGCGGGGAAATCGGGAGCGGAGGTGAACTTCACCAGCACGTAGTAACCGTCGGCGATGTAGTTGATCTCGTAGGCGAGCTTGCGCTTGCCCCACTCTTCCACCGCGTCGATGGTGCCATTCTGCTCGATGAGGGTCTTGAACTTCTCAACGAGGCCCTGAGTCTCTTCCTCGGACAGGTTGGGGTTGATGACGTACAGGACTTCGTACTTTTCGCTAATCTTAGCCATGTGCTTGGTCCTCCTTCTGGACTTTGGCTCCCCCTCTTATGGGAGGAGCAAGGTGGATTTTTGCCTATGCGGCAAAAATTACTTGATCTCGATGACGGCGCCGACGGCTTCCATCTTGGCCTTGATTTCCTCGGCCTCTTCCTTGGAGACGGCTTCCTTCAGCTTGGCGGGGACGCCTTCGACAACGGCCTTGGCCTCAGCCAGACCCAGACCCAGCAGGCCACGGACTTCCTTGATGACCTTGATCTTCTCAGCGCCGAAGCTGGTCATGACGACGTCGAACTCGGTCTTCTCTTCCACGACAGCGGCGACAGCGCCGGCGGCGGGAGCGGCGGCAGCAGCGGCGGAAACACCGAAGGTCTCCTCCAGAGCGTGCACCAGGTCAGCCAGCTCCAGAACGGAGAGGGCCTTGATTTCTTCGATCATAGCAGTAACTTTTTCGCTAGCCATTTAAAATTTCCTCCTAATGAAATGTGTGTTGCCGGGACTTATTCCGCGGCGGCTTCGGCGGTCTCGAGAGAGCCGCCCTTCTGTTCCAGGATCTGACCGAGAACGACGGCCAGGCTGGTGATGGGCGCGAGCATGGTGCCAAGGACCTTGCTGTAGAGAGCGTCCTTGGAGGGGAGCTGAGCGATTTCGGCAATGTCAGCCTCGGGCAGGACGGTGCCGTCCATGAAAGCGCCCTTGACCGCGAAGTTCTTGTTGAGCTTCTTGGCGAACTCGCTGAGGATACGGATGGGAGCGATGGGATCATCCGTAGTGGTGGCCAGAGCCGTGGAGCCGTTGAGTACAGATTCCAGACCGGTGAAGTTGGTGCCCTGCAGAGCGAAGCGGAGCAGAGTGTTCTTCACGACGGTGTACTCAATGCCGGCGGCGGTCAGCTCACGACGCAGCTGGGTATCGTCGGCCACATTGATGCCCTCGTAGTTAACGATGACACCGCAGCTGGCCTCCTTAACGCGCTGAGACAGAGCCTCGACGATGGCCTGCTTTTCGCTGAGTACCTTTGCGTTAGGCAATGATTTCACCTCCGGGTGTTTTCTTGCGCCCAAAAGAAAATG
>SVLG01000082.1 GCA_015068055.1 Oscillospiraceae bacterium
GTCGTTGGCCTTGGCCAGCTCTACGGCCAGATAGAAGCCCTCGGGGTTTTCGGGGTTGGGGGAGACCACGGTGGGGAAGTTGCCGTCGATGACCATCTGCTTCTCTTCGCACAGCAGGTGCTTCACGCCGGCGCGCCTCAGGGCCTCGGGAACCAGCTTGTGGCCGCAGCCGTGGAAGGGGGTATAGACCAGCTTGAACTGGTCAGCCACGGCAGGGATGACGGTGGGATCGCTGACCTGCTCCATGACGTTGCTCAGGAAGGCCTCATCGGTCTCCTCGCCCATGACGGTGATCATGCCGGCCTTCACAGCCTCGTCATAGTCCATGCGCTTGATGCCGGTGAAGATGTCCACCTTCTCCAGCTCAGCGGACACGGCGCTGGCGTGCTTGGGGGGCAGCTGGGCGCCGTCGGCCCAGTAGACCTTGTAGCCGTTGTAGGCCTTGGGGTTGTGGCTGGCGGTGACGTTGATACCGGCCTGGCAGTTGTAGTGACGGACGGTAAAGCTCAGCTCGGGAGTGGGGCGCAGGGACTCGAAAATACGGACATAGACGCCGTTGCCGGCCATGACCTCAGCGGCAGCCCTGGCAAACTCCATGCCATTGAGACGGCAGTCCATGCAGATGGCAACGCCGCGCTTCTTGGCCTCGTCGCCCTCGGCGCAGATGACGTTGGCGAAGCCCTGGGTGGCGTGGCGGACCACATAGACGTTCATGTGGTGCAGGCCCATGCACATGGTGCCGCGCAGACCTGCGGTACCAAACTCCAGCGGGCCGTAGAAACGGCTCTCGATCTCCTTGGGGTCGTTTTCAATGGCCTTCAGCTCGGCAAGCTCTGCCTCGGTGAGAACACCGCTGGTCAGCCATTTCTGATATTCCTTCATGTAATCCATTATGTAAATTCCTCCTTTAAAGTTTGGGGAAATTTCGCGCGAAAGGGATGGGGTCAAAAGACCAGCTGCACCAGCAGCATATAAACAACGGTACTGGCGGCAATGCTGAGGAGGGTGTTGCGCTTCCAGACGTGGAGCGCGGCAGCCAGTGCTACGCCGATGGCCTCGGGAATGCCGTGGGGCCACGCAGTCAGGGAAACGTTTTTC
This sequence comes from Oscillospiraceae bacterium, assembly GCA_015068055.1. The sequence continues at coordinate 1,099 of SVLG01000082.1, forward strand.
AGGCAGTAGACCACCAGCATGGCCATAATGGCGCAGGGGAGGACACGGCCTAAGTACATGATCGTCTTGGGGGGCTGCTTCTTTCCGCCAAAGATAAGGAAAGGCAGGGCGCGGGTGGCGAGAGTCATCACGGTGACCACCAGAACGATCAGCAGAGAATGGGAGGTGTTCATCTCAGTCCGCCTCCTTTTCCAGCTTCGTGCGCAGCGCCATGAGAAGGAAGGCGATGCCGATCATGGAGGGGATGATGAAGTTGCCCGGTCCGAAAAGAACAAGGCACACCGCAGACACGGCCAGACCGATAAGGGCGGGTACGTGATTTTTATGGGAGAGCCACTGGTCGGTGAAGATGACCACGAAGAGCGCGGTCATGGAAAAGTCCACGCCGGTGGTGTCAAAGGGGATCACCTGTCCCAGAAGGCCGCCGATCAGGCTGCCGATGAGCCAGTAGCAGTGGTTGAGAAAGGACGTCCAGAAATAGAAGGCCGCCGGATCCACATCTTCGGGCACCTCGGTGGTGCAGACGAGAGAATAGGTCTCATCGGTGAGGGCGTGGATGAGATAGCCTTTTTTCGCGCCCTTGATAGGGCGGTAGCGTTCCAGCATGGTAAGGCCGTAGAACAGGTGGCGGGCATTGATCATCAGCGTCATCAGCGCCGCGGAAATGAGCGTGGCACCGCTGGAGAGGAGATCTACCGCCACATACTGCATGGAGCCGGCATAAATGGTAAGGCTCATCAGTCCCGCCCAGAGAAAGGAGTAGCCCTTGTCCTCCAGCAAAATGCCAAAGCCGATGGCAAGGACGACATAGCCGGCCATCACCGGCAGCGTGCCGGGAAAGGCCGCTTTGATCGCGCGTTTGTTCAAGCTTGCGTTCCTCTTTCGTAATAGGATAACAAAACTATTTTACCAATTCTTGTTGCCCCTTTCAAGAGAAAAACAGTATGAGGAGTTATTTGTGGTACTTACTGCCCTCATTGATCTGGAAGGCGCGGTAAACCTGTTCAAGGAGCATGACCCGGGCCAGATGGTGGGGGAAGGTCATAGGGGACATGCTGAGCTTTTCCCATGCCTCTGCCTTCAGAGAGGGATGGAGACCGTTGGAGCTGCCGATGAGAAACACCAGACATTTCTCGCCGCGGTTGGCCCAGTTGGAAACCATTTTGGCCAGATCCTCGCTGGAGCGGGTCTTTCCTTCGATGCACATGGCCACAATGCTGCTGCCGGAGGGGATCTTGGCACGGACTGCCTCCGCTTCTTTGGCCAGCGCCTGCTCGATCTGGGCAGGGGAGGGGTTCTCGCTCAGCTTCTGCTCGGGCAGCTCAATGATCTCCAGCTTGCAGTGGCGGCTGAGCCGCTTGACATATTCGGCGGCGGCCTCGATATAGAATTTTTCCTTCATCTTGCCGACGCAGATGATGCGGACATTGATCATATGCTCGTTCCTGCCTTCTCTATGTAGGTAATGGTCATCTTCTCCCGGGGCGCTACGGTCAGACGGCCGTCGTAGCCCTTGGCTTCCAGCGCCCGCCCCACGGCGTTGAGCGCCATCTGTGGGGTGTTGTTCTCCTTGCTCAGGTGGGCAAGGATGATGTTTCGCGTACCGAAATGGGCGGCATCACAGGCAAAAAAGGCGGCGGTGTCGTTGCTCAAATGACCGTAAGGGCCGAGAACTCGATCTTTAAGGTGATAGGGGTAGGGGCCGGAGAGGAGGGTCTCCACATCGTGATTGGCCTCCAGAAAGAGAAGGTCAACCCCCAGAAGCTGCTTTGCGCCTGCGGGGAGAATGCCGGTGTCGGTGAGATAACCAAAGCGCAGATCCTGCCATGCAACATGGTAGCCGGTGGAGCCGGATGCGTCGTGGCTGGTGGGGATACTGGTGATGCGGCAATCGTTTACCGTGACGCTGCTGCCCAGCGCAAAGGGGTAGAGACAGCGGTCGATGCCGGCGATGCGATAGCTCAGCTGTCTGGCGCACTCCTCGCTGCAATGGATGGCGGGAGCATGGTGCTTGAGCAGCGTGGTAAGGCCGCCGATATGATCGCCGTGGGAATGGGTGATAAAAATGGCGGACAGGTCATCGATGCCGAGGCCCAGCTCCTTCAAAGAAGAAACGATGCGGCGGCAGCTGATGCCGGCGTCGATGAGAATATGGGTATCTCCGCAGGAGAGGAGGGAAGCGTTTCCCGCGGAGGAACTGGCAAAGGTACAAAATCGCATGGGTCGGGTCGCCTTTCTTGAAAATAGAAAAGAGGGTAATTTCGATTACCCTCTTTCAAAGCTTCGCAGAATTCGCATCCGCAGGTGCGAAAAGATTGTAATATGTTTTTTTCGGCGACATGTGCGTCGGAAAAAACTCTTCTCGGCGAGCAAACGTGCGAACGAAGTGAGTGCGCTGCAGCGAGCCGCAGCACCTCGCTTGGAAAGACGAGTCTTTTCAAGCGAAAGTTTAGCCTGCGCTGAGGGCCTCTTCCTCGTCGGGCACTTCCACGCTGACGATGTTGCCGCCCAGATTGCGGAACTTCTCAATGACGTTTTCGTAGCCGCGCTCAATATACTGTACGCCGGTGATCTCGCTTCTGCCGTTGGCGGCCAGAGCGACGATGATCATGGCGGCGCCGGCACGCAGGTCACAGGCCTGCATCTGAGCGCCGGTAAGCTGCTCCACGCCGTCGATGATGGCCAGATTCTCGTTGACCTGAATCTGGGCGCCCATGCGCTTGAACTCCTCCACATAACGGAAGCGGCTGGCCCAGACGCTCTCAGTGACGATGCTGGTACCCTCTGCCAGGCAGAGAGCCGCGGCCATCTGGGGCTGCATATCAGTGGGGAAGCCGGGATAGGGCATGGTCTTGATATTGGTCTTGCGGAGCTTGCCGATGCGGCGCACCAGCAGGCAGTCGTCGATCTCCTCCACCTCAACGCCCATTTCCAGCAGCTTTGCGGTGATACAGTCCATGTGCTTGGGAATAATGTTGCACACGCGGACCTGACCGCCGCAGGCGGCGACGGCAGCCATGTAGGTGCCGGCCTCGATCTGGTCGGGGATGATGGAGTAGGTACCGCCGTGGAGACGCTCCACGCCGCGGATCTTGATGATATCGGTGCCTGCGCCCTTAATATCGGCGCCCATGGAGTTGAGGAAGTTGGCCACATCCACGATGTGGGGCTCCTTGGCCACATTTTCAATAACGGTCTGGCCGTCAGCCAGAGCGGCAGCCATCATGATATTGATGGTGGCGCCTACGCTGACCTTGTCCAGGAAAATACTGGCGCCGGAGAGACGGCCGCCGGCAGTGGTGGCATTGATGAAGCCGCCCTGTACGTCCGTCTCGGCACCCAGAGCATTGAAGCCCTTGAGGTGCTGGTCGATGGGGCGGGTACCGCCAAAGTTGCAGCCGCCGGGCAGAGCGACATCGGCAGCGCCGAAACGGCCCAGCAGAGCGCCGATCATGTAGTAGGAAGCGCGGCAGCGGCGGGCCAGATCATAGGGGACCTGGCTGTTGCGGATGTGGCGGGCATCGATCTCCACCGTGTTCTTATTGATGGAGCGGATGTTGGCACCCAGACCCTGCAGAATGGAGAGCAGGAGGGATACGTCGCTGATCTGGGGAATATTCTCGATGCGGCACACGCCGTCAACCATAAGCGCTGCGGGAATGATGGCAACGGCTGCATTTTTCGCGCCGCTGATATGGACCTCGCCAAAGAGGGGATTGCCGCCCTCAACGATATACTTTGTCAAAAGAACACGCTCCTTAATTTATCACACACAAGACACAATACTGCTTACTCAGTCTGTCCCGGAAAAACATCTTTATCCATGGGCCTTGTCCCGGAGGGGGACATAATATGGCACATTAACAAATTACAGTATAACAGATATTCCGGTGAAAGCAATATGAGTTATAAAAATGTTTTTGTTGAATACAAATATAAATTGGTGAAAAACAGCCATAAATCACGCACGGGTGATGGCTCCGGAGAGGCAGTCGACATAATACCGATAGGTATCAGTGGATACCTCCCACATAGAGACAAGGGAGAGGATCTGTCCGGAGGCACGGAATTCATAGACCTGCCTGACGCCGGTAACTGCGTTGCACACGGTGCCGCTGGTGTTGCGGTAGTCAAGGAACTTTACCAGCGCGTCAGCGGCAGAAAAGCCATCATCTTCCCTTGCTGTGCTGTCAAGAGTGGAAAGGCAGATGCCGGAGAGGGAAACCAGCTTACCGTCTTCAAAGAGGAAAGAGAGCATACCGTTATACACGGCAATACCGTCCACATTACGCTGGGCCAAAACAGAACCGGAGCCGGCGGAGAACTCCTTTTGGGTGAGAGTGTACCCAAATTCCTCGCAGAAGGACTCGCAAAACTCTGTAGGGGAAGAGATGCTGTGGGATGATGGGACATAGTCAAAGGCACCGTTGCTGCGGAAGGTAAGCGTGCCATTTTTGCCCCGATAGGTATAGATACCGCCGCCCTGATGGATTCCTTCGCTTTCTTCCTCCAGAAGCCATGCGGCAATGGCGGCTTCCTGCTCCGCAGAGCGCTGCAGAGAAAGCGAATGGGGCGCGGCCTGCTCCAGAGAGAGACGGTCCTCTTCGGCCAGAGCAAGCCCGTTGGCTTCGTACAGCGTATAGATCTGTTCGCTCAGTCGCTGTTGGGCAGAATTGCGCTGCCAATGGAAATTGAGCAGAAGCACCAGCAAAAACAGGTTCAGCAGCGCCAGAATCAGTATGATGATGTTTTTCAGACGCTGCTTTTCCATACTTTGTTCCTTTCTTTTTCAGCGTGCCAGCCAGCCGGGCAGCAGCTGGGCGCTGCCGTTGTCCGCATAACCGATGGTCATGTAGGGCTGGACATAATTCTCCGCAATGGCGGCAGCCTGACGGGCCGGAAGGAGGGTGTGCAGATTTTCATTTACCGTGTACTGCCGCCAACGCAGGGTGAAGGCGGTGATGGTAGAGCCGGTGACGGTGACGGTCATGGCGGGGGCATCGTCAGAAAAGCTGACGGGCAGGGCGTTGACCAGATAGTCAAAGGAGAGAAGAAATCCATCGGCTGTGGTCTGGATGTGGGAGAGATAGAGCTGCGTGTCGGAAAATTCCCCGCCGGAGAACAGCGCCTCGGTCAGATTCCGCGCAGCCAGAACCGCGTCGGCGGCAGTGGGGATTTCCTCGGCAGAATAGACGTGAAAGAGGGAACTGGCGGTATTTTCATCGCCGGCATATTCGATGCTTCCGTCCGGGCGGACGCGCAGGGAACGGGGGGATTCCACAATAACCTCCGTTCCGTTGGAAAGACGGTAACGGGATTCGGTGTGGACGTTAAAATCCAGAAGGGCAAGAAGCTGATCGCTGTCAGAGGCGATAGCGGGAATAGCGGCGGCAACGGTTTGGGTGGAAACCGTGCTGCGGCGCAGCAGGGTATAGGGGTGGAGATGGGCATAGGCATCGCCGCCTTCAAAAGCAAAGAAGGTATCATTGGAGGTGTAGGCGGCAATGATCTCATGAAGGGCTGCAGAGGCAGCGGCCGTCTGGTAACGGCATACTGCTCCTTCTCCGTCCCAGAGATAGAGAATCAGGGTGTCAAACCCTTCATCGGTCATCAGAATATAGCGGATGGGAGCGGGATGGGAGAGCGTTGCATCCAGTCGTCCTGTTACGATATCGGTGGAAAAG